>NZ_JBMERD010000003.1:0-267514 GCF_048820935.1 Orrella sp. 11846 | reverse complement strand
GCTGGACTTCAACTCCGCGGTCGAGAGTTTTTGAAACTGCGCTAAGGCACGCACGGCACGTTCGCGATTCGGCGTATCATCCACCACAGCAGAATCCGCCATCGAAACCAAGAGACCCGAGTGCTCATCATAGAGACGCAAATTGACCAAATAGGGAAATGTTCGTTTCACACGCCGCAGATGATCATGCAAACCCAGCCAGTAATCTTGATCGCGCTCACCACGCACTGTTGCAAAGTCAGTCAACATAAGACGCGACAGCAACTTAAGCACAGAACCTGTGGTGTAAATCTCTTGTTTGATTCTCTGATCAAAAGACGTTAAATACGCTTGTTGCTTTTCAATATCGGCTTGCTCTCGCGCACTCATTAGAGCGCTATAACCTGGCAAAGCCACGAGAAGGATGACAGCCAGAACAAGCACAAAATACAATAGCGCTCGACTAAAAGTTGCTAAATCTGCTGAGGGTGGCGGTACAGTTTGTAAAAAATCTTCTAAGCGTTGGCCATTGCTTTTTGCACTTATCCGATCATTCACACCCACGCTCTGCTCTTGCCTGACATGATCGAGTTCATTCTTCATAAGAGTAGGGCATCATTGAAGATGGGTTACGTCTTAGCCTTTATTTAAAAGCTATCAACATCGGATTGAAAGTTACACGATTGATCACTGTCAAACCGTTATTTACGGACAAAACGTTCAGATAATGATTGAAACAGATCACTTTTAACAATAATCATTACGATAGCTGGGCTATTACCGTGAGTAAACATCAGAAACAACGAAAAACAACCCCAACCACAAAACTCATTTCAGATTCAGGGTGAGATTTACATGCTTTAGACAAGAATGGCCCTGAATTCATCAGGGCCATTCTTGTCACACATCATCAGATAACTTGCTGCAACACTCGAACAAGCAACCTAGGATTCTTTACAGCGCTTTTGCAGGCACCACAGTCGAGAAACCCGCATCCACAAATGTGATCTCCCCTGTAATCCCACTGGCCAAATCGGACAACATAAATGCCGCAGTGTTGCCCACTTCATCAATAGTCACATTGCGACGCAAAGGTGAATTGGTTTCCACATAGTTCAAGATCTCCGAGAAATCTTTGATGCCTGTGGCTGCCAAAGTCTTAATAGGGCCTGCAGAAATACCATTCACACGAATGCCACGTGGTCCAAGCTGAGCGGCCAAGTAATACACACTCGCCTGTAGCGATGCTTTGGCCAGACCCATGGTGTTGTAATGCGGCACAGCACGATCCGCACCTAAGTAGGTCATTGTCAGCATAGAAGCCTTGCGACCTTCCATCATAGGTAGAGCTGCCTTGGCCATGGCACCGAAACTGTAGGCTGAAATATCGTGTGCAACCTGGAAAGCTTCGCGTGAAAACCCATCCAGAAACTCACCGGCAATGGATTCACGAGGCGCAAAACCAATGGAGTGCACTAAACCATCAAACCCATCGGTCCAGTGCTGACCCAGCGTGTCAAACGTTGCTTCAATCTGCGCATCTTCAGAAACATCACATGGCAGCACAATGTTGCTCCCAAACGATTCCGCAAAGCCCTCAACACGTTCACGAAAGCGATCACCCACATAGGTAAATGCAAGCTCGGCACCTTGCGCATGGCAAGCCTTCGCAATCCCGTATGCAATCGAACGATTTGAAATCACACCCGTGATCAGAATTCGCTTACCTTGTAAAAATCCCATATCTGATTCCTAAATTCACTCTATTTTTAAATATACATTAACTCGGCACACGCAGACGTTGACCGATTTTAAGCTTATTTGATTTTAATTGATTCGCAGAGCGTAATGCGGCGACCGTCACGCCATGACGACGAGCAATGCCCGAAAGTGTCTCACCCTTGCTCACTCGATGCACTCGAACAGGCGCACGAACCTCAGCCGCTGCAATCGATTCAATCGCGGTTTTACCAGGAATGATGAGCGTACGATCTTCGGTCAGCTTGGTATCATTACGCTGTAAGTCATTGGCACGACGCAAGACCTCATCTGAAACATCAAACTTTTTAGCAATCTGTTCGACTTGCTCGCCTGCTTTGCCTTCGTATTTGCGCCAGCTCGACAAGTCCCCCTGATACTCAGCCAGATTGGCTAGATAAACCGCCAGTTTTTCTCGGGGCAATAAAATTTCAGGTTGCAATTGCGCCAAGATGACCCCTTGGTTATAGGCCGGATTTAACAGTAGAAACTCTTCCTCAGACATTTCAGCCAATTGGGCCGCAATCGCCACATCAATATCTGTGTCCTTTTTCAGAGACGCAAAATAAGGCTCATTACTGATAATTGGCAGGACCACACCATAGTGCTCTGGATTGTCGATAATATTTTTTATCGCTTGCAGCTTCGGCACGTAATTAGCGGTTTCTTCTGGCATCTTCATGGACTGATAGTCCAAAGGCAAGCCTTCAGCTTCGCTTTTAGCCAGCGCACGCTTGACAGACCCCTCACCCCAGTTATACGACGCAAAGGCTAAAAACCAGTCGCCTTGAAACTCAAAGAGATACTCCAAGTAATCCAGTGCCGAATTCGTTGAAGCGACGGGGTCGCGACGCTGATCACGCCACCAGGTTTGCTCAAGCTTAAACGCACTGCCCGTACTTGGGATGAACTGCCACAAGCCCGCTGCATGCGAGCGCGAATAGGCTGCTGGGTTATAGGCACTTTCCACAAAAGGCAAAAGCGCTAATTCGGTTGGCAAACCCCGTCGATTAATCTCATCGACGATGTAATACAGATACTGCCCAGAACGATCGGCCATACGGCGAATGGACTGCGGGTGCTTCGCATAAAACTCCGTCCATTTATCGACTAGCTCCGAATTGAGGTTCGGCACGGCATACCCGCGCCGAATTCGTTCCCAGATATCTAGTGGTGGCACCGTCAGATCCACAGTTCGGGTCGTGACTTCTGCCCCCTCTTCTTGCTTGACCATCGGGGTACAGCCACCAATCAAAAGAAGGGCTGAGACACACAGCACACCCAATGAACGGATTTTAAAGAAGAATCGACTCATATTTCAGAACTCGTTTTTCCAGTTACGCAAGGCCGCAAACACGTCCACGGGCGTTTTTAAATCTTCGTTCGCCCAATGGGTCGCTGCCGCCGCAACCGAAGGCTCCCGGCTGCGTAAAAACGGATTACAGGCGCGCTCTATCGCAATCGTCGAAGGAACCGTCGGTTCATCGGCGGCGCGTCGAACATCCACTGTTTTTGCAAAATCTTGCAAAGTCTGATTACCCGGCTCAACCGCCAATGCCCAACGAACATTCGACTGCGTATATTCATGCGCACAGTACACACGCGTTTCAGGCGGCAATTCACTCAGCTGATCGAGTGACGCCAGCATTTGCGCAGGTGTGCCTTCAAAGAGACGGCCACAGCCCATTACAAACAAGGTATCACCACAAAAGACAACAGGCTCGCCGTTGACCAAACCGTAGTAAGCCACATGGCCGGCCGTATGACCCGGTACATCAAGCACCTTAAGATCCAAGGGCGGTCCATCCAGAATGACTCGATCACCCGCAGATACTGGGTGGTCACAGTCCTGAATGACTTCCATCGCTGGACCGTAGACAGGGACATTCGCATGTTTTAACAAATCGGCCACGCCACCCACATGGTCGTGATGATGATGGGTGAGTAGAATAGCAGTCAGTGTCAGATTATGCGCGTGCAGCACATCCAGAACAGGTTGCGCCTGTCCAGGATCGACCACCACGGCCTGTTGACCCGATTCAATGAGCCAAATGTAGTTATCAGAAAAGGCACGGATTGGCCGGATGCTGATCGCTGTATTACTTGCACACGTCACGTCAGGAGTTCCATGAAAACCAAAAAAAGTCCGCCTATTGTAGAACTGCAACAATGGTTTAACAGCGATGCAGGTCATTACATCCAAACTTGGGAGCAAGCACGCATCGAAAACCTCGTCGCCAATGTGTTTGGATACCGTGCTGTGCAGTACGGTTTACCGGCTGTCCCCTACCTACAAAACAACCGCATTCCTCTACAAATATATGCGGGACCCCAGCGTTTGACGCAAGCCCATCAAGCCAATTGGCAAACCAGTGTGGTGTGCGAAGCAGAACAACTTCCTTTTGATCGCGACAGCATCGATTTACTGATTCTGCCCCATGCTCTGAGCAGTGTCACCGATCAACACATGGTCTTACGTGAGGCGCAACGCGTCCTCGTGCCAGAAGGTCGCTTAATTCTGACTGGCTTTAATCCGTGGAGTCTTTGGGGTTTGCGCAACCGACTGCCAGCCTGCGGTCACGCCTACCCTGCCAGTGAAAACGGCGCTTTATCACCTGCCCGACTGAAAGATTGGTTACGATTGCTGTCCTTTGAAATCGATCGAGGGCATTTTGGGTGCTACGCCCCACCTGTACAAACTGCCCAGTGGTTTGAGCGTTTTGATTTCATGGAGAAGGCGGGTGATCGCTGGTGGCCCGTTTTTGGTGCGGTCTATATCGTATCTGCCGTCAAACGTGTAACAGGCATGCGCTTAATTACGCCAGCTTGGAAACGCAAGACCCAGCGCCGCAAGGCTCGAGCAGCCGTCACTGCCAAAGAAGTGCAAACAAATTCTCTTAATAGTCTTAAAAATCCAAATAATCTATGAAAACCGTCGAAATCTGGACTGATGGCGCTTGTAAAGGCAATCCTGGCACTGGAGGCTGGGGCGTCTTATTGCGCAGCGGCCCCCATGAAAAAACCCTGTGTGGCGGTGCTGCAGACACCACCAACAACCGCATGGAAATGCAGGCTGTCATCCAAGCGTTGCAGGCCTTGAAACGTCCCTGTCACGTTATTCTTCATACCGATTCACAATACGTCCAAAAAGGCATGACGGAATGGCTCAATGGTTGGAAAGCTAGGAACTGGAAAACCGCCGCACGCAAACCCGTTAAAAACGCTGATCTCTGGCAGCAACTTGATGATCTAACTCAGCAACACCAAATTGAATGGCGATGGGTTCGGGGTCATGACGGCGATCCTGGTAATGAACGCGCAGATGAACTGGCCAATCTCGGCGTACAAACCTTCTTAGAGAACCAAGGCTGAGCGTGGTTGTAACCTCTTTCTAGTGATATAAACCGTATTGAGCACTTAAACGCTTAAACGCCCCTTAACTCAATACGGCCACTTCGGCTCATTCACGCCCTCTTATGAACACATCCCGTCGCATCCTGACTTCCCTTGTACTGATTATCCTGGGTCTGGTGCTTGGTCTGTTTGCACCACGTTGGTTGCCCATGCTTGGCATCTCCGACTTGCCTTCAATGACACCCACAGCCACCAGTAGCTCTGCAGCACCCAAGACCACCCCTACAAAGGCTGCACCCCCTGTCCCTGTTCAGGCTGCCATCGTGGAAGAAGTTTCTTTCCCGAGAGGTTTGAGTGCTGTCGGTAGTTTACGGGCTGAGGAATCGGTGGTTGTTAGTGCCGAAGTGGGTGGCCGCATTACACAAGTCAACTTCTCAGAAGGTGAACCCGTTTCAAAAGGGGACGTGCTCGTACAACTTGATGATGCAGTCGCACAAGCCGAGCTGGCTCAAGCACAAGCCAATCTGGCGCTCGCCCAATCCAAGTTTGACCGTTCGCAACGTTTACAAAGTGCGGGTTTTGTGAGTAAAGAAGCCCGTGAAGACGCGGCCATCGCCCTGCAACTGCAAGAAGCTGCCATCAAACTGGCGCAAGCTCGTTTGGATAAAATGCGCATCGTCGCCCCATTTGATGGCACGATCGGCTTGCGTTCGGTCTCTGTCGGTGAGTACGTCGTTCCCGGACAAGACATTGCCCCACTCGAAGCAGTTGAAATCCTGAAGGCTGACTTTCGTCTCCCAGAGCGTCATATCAACCGCATTGCGCCTGGACAGATACTCACCATCAATGTCGACGCCTTGCCTAACGATACGTTTGACGGTCAGGTCTATGCAGTGAGCCCTGTTGTCGATGCAGGTGGGCGTTCTGTGCTCGTGCGCGCCACGGTTCAAAACAAAGACGGCAAACTGTATCCCGGTATGTTTACACGTATACAACTTCAAACCAACGAGGATCAAGCGATTGTCATTCCCGAAACCGCGCTGTCTCCATCGGGCCAAAAGCAATACGTCTATAAAATCGAAAACAATCAGGCGCAGCAAATTCCAGTCATCCTCGGTGAACGCCGCGGCCCCATGGTTGAAATTGTGGATGGTCTAAGCGTCAATGATGTCATCGTCGTTTCTGGGTTACAGCGCATGCGTGATGGTGCCACCGTCAAACTTCAATCGGATCCGCGTCCAGCCGTTGAACTCATCGAGCGTGCTGCGCAGCGTGCCCGTGCTCTGACAGGGAATCCATCATGAGTTTGCCTGACGTCTGTATCCGACGCCCAGTGTTTGCCACAGTGCTTGCACTGGCCATTGTGCTTATTGGCATGATGTCTTATTCACGTCTGACGGTTCGTGAATATCCCAACATCGATGAACCAATCGTTTCAGTCGATACGACCTATAAAGGGGCCTCCCCTGAGGTCATTGAGTCTCGCGTCACCAAACCTCTAGAAGATCAGATCTCAGGGATTGAGGGTGTCCGTCTCATGACCTCCCGCAGTCGCTCCGAGCGCAGTCAGATCAACATCACCTTTGATCTGAGTCGAGATCCTGATGCAGCCGCGGCCGAAGTACGCGACAAAGTGTCTCGCGCCAAGCGCATGTTGCCTGATGAGATTGATGAACCCATTATTGCCAAAGTTGAGGCAGACTCGAGACCCATCATTTATATTGCCGTCAATGCGGGCGATTTCTCCCCAATGGAGGCCACGGACTACATCAATCGGTATATCAAATCTCGGCTTTCTGTTCTACCCGGGGCTGCTGAAGTGCGAGTATTTGGAGCGCGTGAGCCCTCTATGCGAGTCAACGTTGACCGTGATCGACTCGCAGCCTATGGGCTCACAGTCCAAGATGTTGAAAATGCACTGCGCAGTCAGAACGTTGAAATTCCGGCCGGTCGAATTGAATCAGACACCCGTGAATTCTCAGTCGTCTCATCGACCGATCTGAGCACACCTGAACAGTTCCGGCAAATTATCGTCGCGCACACCAAGGGGTATCCCGTGCGTTTAGGGGATGTGGCCAACATCGCGTTATCGCCCTTAAATGAGCGCATTATTGCGCGATATAACGGCAAAACTGCCCTAAACATTGGAGTGGTTAAGCAATCCACAGCAAACCCACTCGACTTGTCAGCAGCCGTGCGCGATGAAATCGAACTCATCAATGAGTCACTTCCCGATGGCATGGCGTTGACGATTTCATATGACACCTCGGTGTTTATTGAACGCTCCATTGAGTCGGTTTACAAGACCATTGGGGAAGCTGTTTTACTCGTGATCTTGGTGATTTTCTTTTTCTTGAGAAACATCCGAGCCAGTCTCATTCCGATTGTGACAATCCCTGTGTCATTGATCGGCGCCTTTGCGATCATGTACGCTTTCGGGTTTTCAATTAACACCTTGACCCTGTTGTCGATGGTGTTGGCCATTGGCTTGGTGGTTGACGATGCCATTGTGGTTCTAGAAAACATTTATCGCCACATTGAAGAAGGCATGAAACCCATTCAAGCCGCGTTTCAAGGCACCAAAGAAATCACCTTTGCCGTGATTGCCATGACACTCACTCTAGTCACCGTGTTTGCGCCGCTGGCATTTGCCACTGGACGAACCGGGCGATTGTTTATTGAGTTTGCACTGACTTTGGCAGGTGCAGTGCTGGTCTCCGGATTCATTGCACTGACACTGACCCCGATGATGTGTTCACGCATGCTCAAGCATGAAAAGAAACACAACAAACTCTATCTTTTGATTGAAAACGGGCTCGAAGGCCTCAACAACATTTATCGCAAAGCACTTACAGTGGCATTGCGCTTTCGTTTTCTGGTTGTGGTGCTCGGTTTAGCCGTTGCCGCCAGCAGTGGTCTGCTGTTTACGCAAATCAAAACTGAACTGGCCCCCATTGAAGACCGTGGCGTGATCTTTGGCATTCTGTCTGGACCTGAAGGTGCCACACTGAGCTATATGCTCGAGAGTGCGGAAGAAATTGACAAGATCTATGAAGGCATCGATGAAGCTCAAGCGCGTCAATTAACCGTCGGCTTCCCAACCGTTGCAGATGGCTTTGCCATTTTGCGACTTAAGCCTTGGGAAGATCGTACCGTTAAACAGCAACAAATTGCCAACGAGTTACTCTCTAAATTTGGCCAAATCAGTGGGGTGCGAGCCTTTCCAACCAACCCACCCTCTTTTGGTTTACGAGCCACATCACGTCCCATTGAATTTGTGATTATGAGTCAAGCGCCTTACGAAGAGTTGCATCGTATGGTCGATGAGTATATGCGTTCACTAGAAAGCTATCCGGGTGTGGGCAACCTGCAGATGGACTTGCGCATGAATACACCTGAACTTCAAATTGAAGTGGATCGTGACAAATTAGCCGACTTAGGGATCGATGTCAGCGTGGTTGGACGCACACTCGAAACCATGCTTGGAGGCCGTCAGGTCACACGCTTTAAGGAAGATGGTGAACAGTATGAGGTCATCGTCCAAGTCGCACGTGATGAACGTGACGAGCCCACGGACATCTCTGATATTTACGTGCGTGCCCGTGACGGCAGCATGACGCAACTCGACAACGTCGCCAAGGTGTCAGAAACTGTTTCACCACAATCCTTAAACCACTTCAACCGCTTGCGAGCCGTCAAAGTCGAAGCCACGATTTCCCCGGGCTACACCATGGGCGAAGTTCTGGATCACATGACACAAGTTGCACGCGACATGTTCCCACCGACGGTTCAACTGGACCTGGATGGTCAATCACGAGAGTTTCGAGATGCCTCAGGCGGTATCTACATGGTCTTTGTGATGGCGCTGGTCTTTATTTATCTGGTACTAGCCGCGCAATTTGAGAGTTGGCGCAACCCATTCATCATTTTGCTGACCGTGCCTTTATCGATGACGGGTGCTTTACTTGCGCTTTGGTTAACTGGCAATACGCTGTCGATTTACAGTCAAATCGGTCTCGTGACGCTGGTTGGTTTGATTACCAAACACGGTATTTTGATTGTGGAGTTTTCTACACAACTTCGCGAAGCTGGTAAAGAGATGTTCGAAGCGGTCATTGAAGCCAGTGTGCTGCGTTTGCGCCCCATTCTGATGACAACAGGCGCAATGGTGCTGGGTGTATTACCATTAGCACTTTCAACGGGGGCAGGCGCGGAATCTCGCGAACAAATCGGTTGGGTTCTGGTGGGTGGTTTAACCCTAGGGACGGTTCTAACACTGTTTGTGGTTCCAGTGGCCTATACGCTTATTGCAAGCCGCAAAGTTCGGGAGCTGCCTTCTGCTGAGCAACCTGTCACAACGAACACCCCCGAAACAACCACCCAAACACATGGAGAAGCGAATGCGCTGGGTCATTCTGGACACTGAAACCACAGGCATGAGCCCTGACGACGGGCACCGTATTGTAGAAATCGGTGCGGTCGAAGTCGTGAATCGTGCACTCACAGGCAATGATTTTCATGTCTACCTCAATCCTGATCGCGACAGTGATCCGGAAGCCTTACGCGTGCACGGCCTAGACACAGCCTTTCTATCTGACAAAGGGCGCTTTAAGGACCATGTGGACGATTTTCTGGCCTACATTGAAGGTGCAGAGCTCATTATTCACAATGCGCCGTTTGACGTTCGATTTTTAAACGCTGAGCTTAAAAGCATTCAACGCAGTCCAATCGAAGACCATTGCGCCAAAATCACAGACTCCCTGCGACACGCCAAATCACTGCATCCTGGCAAGCGAAATTCGCTCGATGCGCTATGTGACCGCTATGGCATCAGCAATGCCCATCGAACGCTACACGGCGCCCTCCTGGATTCACAGCTGCTGGCCGATGTCTGGTTGGCCATGACACGTGGCCAAGACAGTCTGGCCATGGGCTCATTCGATGAAACACAGCGCTTATCGAATCAGACGCACACACAGAAACACTATGATTTGCCATCCATCTCACTGGATGAGGCAACTCTCAAAGCCCATGATGCGTATATGGAAGCCATCGCAAAATCAAGTAAACAACCTATTCTTTGGCAGAACACCTAAACCGGTGTATAATTCTTTCTTTACGCAAAACTGCGTACCTGATTCAAGCTGTCACTCATCAATCAAAGCCTTACGAAATGATTGATTTTTCACAGAATTACTTGAACAATCAGGGCGGTTAGCTCAGTGGTAGAGCACTGCCTTCACACGGCAGGGGTCACTGGTTCGAACCCAGTATCGCCCACCAAATTTAAAAGCCAGATCATGCATACGCAGGTCTGGCTTTTTCTATGAGCCCGCAAGCGATCAAAAAGCTTTTATATCAAAAGAACTAAAAAATCATTTCAGATCGCTGGACCATAAAGATGTGTCTGAACCTCTTGAATCAACTGATAAAAAGGCAAATCTCCAGCCGTAATTTCCACCACAATCTTATCCAACGAGGGTTGCTCAGGATCAAACCAGCGAATGTTATAGGACACCATTCCAGTTCCAAACAACGAGCTATATTCAGCCACACACTGAACAAGATTTTTCTGATCCGAAGGATGCGCAACAGCCTTTGACTTCTTGAGGTCAAGTAAGTACTTGGTTGGCACAAAAGAAGCAATCATTTCAGCCACTGTGCCATATTTTTTAATGATTTCTTCCGCAACTTGACTGCTATCGCAGGTCGGCAAAACAGGCGGTCCTTTTTTCCCAGTCTTCTCCAAATAAAAATCATAGCCATAGGGATAAAAAAAGATCGCAAGGATCACAAAAGCGATCATCCAAATAAATTTTCGGCGGCGTGAAGTTTTTGGAGATTTCTCAGAAACAGTCGGAGTTTCGTTTGTTGACATGGCTTTCCAGATAACAGACCAGAAAATCAGCACCTATTTCTACGACTGCTGCGTTTGGCGCTGAGAAGGTATGTGGGTAGTTTTTTATTTTGTAGTGTATCCATATTACTAAGCTTCCAACACAAGCGTACTCACACTCTCGGCAAATCACGCCAACGTGTCGTGTAGGCAGGTGACAATCTAGCCTGTTTCATTTCACTGCCGCGGCGTGTGCCTCTGGCTGCCAGAAACACCTGCCCAAGCCCTTTACGATGAATTTCATCTAAAGTACGCATCAGTGCCTCACTTTTAGGTGTTTCGACTGAATGCTCAAACAAACTCAATTGCTCGCCTGTATTTCGTTTTAAATCGTTCAGTAAAACACCGCCTTTTTTGTACTGAAACCCATCTTGCCAAATCGTTTTCAGCGCATCTTGAGCTGCTTGCGTCAAACGACGGGTATCACTCGTATACTCAAGTAATTCAACTGTGGCCCGACGACTGTAAAAACGATTGCCGGCGTGATGCGCACTGGTTCGAATAAACACGGACAGAACTTTTGCTTGTTGGTTCTCTTGACGCAGCTTAGCAGCGGCACGCTCCACGAATCGAGCCATTAGTTCATGCATATCGCTAATACGAGTCACCGCATCCGCAAATGAGCGTGAGCATAAAACCTGTTGCCTAGCTGGCGGCTCTTCTTCCAAAGCAAGACAAGCATGTCCGTTGAGTTCCAAAACCGTCCGTTTAACCACAACAGAAAAGCGTTTTCCAATCCAGTCTGGATTGGTGTCCGCCAGCTGTAATGCGGTCATCACCCCAAAACTCTCTAGTTGAGCTGACAGCTGCCGTCCTATACCCCAAACCTCACCAACAGGTACAAGCCCCATTAGTTTCCTTTGACGTGTTAGAGAGGTGAGATCGACGACACCACCTGTCGCCGGATAAGCCTTTGCAGCATGATTTGCGAGCTTAGCAAGCGTCTTTGTGGGCGCAATCCCGACACAGGTTGTGATACCCGTCCATTGATAAACTCGTCGCCTCACCTGTTGTCCAAAAGTTTCTAAAGACATGGACGCTTGCAGCCCTGTCAGATTCAAAAATGCCTCATCAATGGAATACACCTCCACATCGGGCACCAGTGATTCCAAAGTGTTCATAACTCGCTGAGACATGTCGCCATACAGCGCATAGTTCGATGAAAACACCACCACACCTTGGCGTTTTAGTTGAGCTTGTACTTGATAGTACGGCGTACCCATTTTGATACCTAACGCTTTGGCTTCAGCACTGCGTGCCACGATACAGCCATCATTATTGGAAAGCACAACAACGGGTTTCTCTCTCAAATCTGGACGAAACAACTTCTCGCAACTGGCATAAAAATTGTTGCAATCCACCAAAGCAAATACAGTGTCGTTCATTGCTGACTTAAACACGAAATCGATGAATGGTGTGTGTAACAATCCCGATGATTTCCAGATCGGCTTCTACTGTCACCACAATGGGTTGCATTTCAGCGTTTCTTGGATGTAAACGCAAAGGATCACCCAACTCAAGCTCTTTCACCGTAAATTCACCAAACAACCGGGCGATCACAATGTCACCGGTACGGGCTGTTAAGGCTCTGTCGACGATCAGCACATCACCTGGAAAAATACCGGCATCCACCATGCTCAACCCTTCAGCACGCACAAAAAACGTCGCAGCTGGATGCGTAATACAGTATTCATTCAAGTCCAAGGCCCGTTCGATATAGTCTTGTGCAGGCGATGGAAAACCTGCCGATACGGCACAAGAAAACAGCGGAATAGCGTTTGTTGTAGCTTCTGAAAGCGGCTTAGTAACTGGTTTGAAAAAAATACGCTGCACCATAACTCATCCCTCTTTAGATACTGTTTAAATATACAGTATTGGGAGGCAATAATCCTGATCACATTGAATTTTTCTAATGCATAATCGCAAGATCAAGCACTGAGATAGCGTTTTAGATGACGTTTTAGATGGATTTTAAATCTATTGCCAAAAGATAAAAACGAGGAAATTCAACAAGTGAACTACTCATCGCAAAGCAGCGAGCTTCCAACTATGCCCTACAAAACATCAATGGCGTGCTAAAGCAGACACCATCATTACTCACCTTTTTAATTCGATCTCAGTGCACAAGAGTCATTTTTTTTAAATTTAAACGCCTGAAATCTCATGATTGATTAGACTATCGAACACACAACCGATCGGATATGCAAACATATCAGTCACAATCACAAGGAACAATACTTTTAGGAGCGAGTCATGAAACGACCATTTTCTTCCCTGTGTGCCACGCTCATCTTGGCCACTTCTGTCTCGGGCGCAGCACTGGCTCAATCTGTTGAACCAGGTCTCTGGCGATACGCAACAAGCTTTGACATTGCAGGTTTACCGAACCTGAACGAGCAATTAGAAATGATGAAGAAACAAATGGCATCCCTTCCGCCTGAAATGCAGAAAATGATGCAAGACCAAATGCAAGCGATGGGTGTCAACTTCAAGGACATGTCCGCACAAGTTTGCATGACCCCTGAAGAAGCGTCGATGGACCATTTCGAAAACGGCTATTCTGATGAAGATTGCACGTTCAACAACATTCAGAAAACCAACAAAGTCTGGCGGGGTGACGTTAAGTGCACTGGTGAAGGTTTAAATGGATCCGGCACCTTTATGATGACGTTTCATAGCAAAAAGCACTTCACCTCAGAATTTGATTTAGATCAGACATCGGAAGGACCCGCCAATATCAAACTGGACGCAACTTTTGTCAGCTCTGACTGTGGCTCAGTCCCCACCACCGCATCGATTCTCAATCGTTGATTCAATGCGTCATATGACTTAGGGGTGTACAGCACGCCTCTAAGTCATCCCACATCTCATCTGATTAAAAAGCACTGCGTTAAAGCGCACTATGCCTCACTTGCAAAGCGGGCCATCACACGATCAAGCACTTCAGGGTTCACCATTCTAGGCGGCGTTTCTCCCCGACAAATCTGCAGCAATTGCTCTGCACCTAATCTAGCGACATTGTGTCTGGCTTCATGGGTCACGCCCGCCGTATGAAAACTGGCAAGCACATTGGGCAAGGTCAATAAAGGATGATCTTGAACAGGTGGTTCAGGATCCCAAACGTCTACACCAGCCGCACTTAAATGCCCTGAAACTAAAGCCTCATACAAAGCCTGCTCATCATGGATGCCACCACGCGCCGTGGAAATGAACACTGAGTTTGGTTTCATGGCTTGAAACAGTTCGGCATTAAACAAATACTCTGTTTCCTGGTTGCGAGGACAATGCACACTAATCACGTCACTTTCTGCAAGCAACTGCGCCAAAGGAACTCGCAACGCACCTCGCTGCTCAACTTGCGCATCCTCCAAATAAGGATCGGTTGCCAAAACACGTACACCAAACGCTTTCGCAAGCCGAGCAACACGTTGCCCAATCTCACCAATCCCAACTAGACCCAGCGTCTTGCCACGTAATTCACGCCCCATCAAAGACTCGCGGGATACTGCCACTCGCCGATCATACGTGCGTAGCACGTGATCGCTTTCACTGATTCGATGCAACAGTGTCAACATCATGCCCAAAGCATGTTCAGCCACCGAATCAGCGTTAGCACCCGATTGGTTGACCACCAAAACACCGGCATCCGTACAGGCTTGTACATCAATGGTGTCATAACCTGCCCCTGTACTTGAAACCACCTTAAGTCGTGGCCAAGATTTCAGCAGTTCCGGCGTAATATGCCAATGCAAAGGCGTCTCTCCACGAGAAGCCGTCGTATGGTACAGATCCGTGCGTGCCATCAAGGCAAGATTATCTTGCATGGGGCTATCGGTCTCAATAATGGACAGTTTCACACCAGGATGTGCCTGGATCATTTCATCAAAACAGGGATCGATCCAGCGATCCAGTCGGACAATTTGTAAAGTCATTTTTACAGTCACTTAGGCAAGTTTAATCATCAACTGATCACATATTTTACTGATGGGCGAACCATATACGAAACTCTGTTTGCACAAATTAAGAACATTCCTAAGCACTCACTGAAGACGTCGCAACTAAAGGTTCATGGTGTGTATTGACCGCTACTTTTAGCGTCTCAATGTCAGACAGGTTTTTGAGATAACCATTTTTACCCAGTCGCTTCAAAACACCATAACTTCGGAGCTTTTTCAGGACCATGTCGTTGGCATCCGCAAGGACAATTTTGCAATCTTTCTGTTGCGCAATTTTGACGACATCTTCCAAAGCTTGCAAAGCTGTATCATCCGCAAATGAGACACGAGAAAGATCCAGCACCCAAAGCTTGACACCGGATGGCAACCCATGTGCAGCACTCTCTAACATGCCAACGGCCGCAAAAAACAAGGGACCTTCAACACGTGACAACCGAAACGAAGCATCTTCTTCGATCGTGCGTACCCGAACGGATTGAGCCATACGGCGTAAGAACTGCAAAATCGCCAGAATGACACCGGCGTTGACTGCCACAACCAAGTCTACAAAGACTGTTAGCAAGAGCGTGACGACCAAAATGACACGATCGGCAGCAGGCGCACGCTTCAAGACTGTCCAGACCCGTGGAATTTCACTCATATTCCACGCCACGATAAAGAGCACGGCAGACAAACTTGCTAAGGGGACGTTATACGCCAAGGGCGCCAAAGCAACGATCACACCCACCAACAAGAGCGCATGGAAGATACCGGCAATGGGACTGTCTCCACCGTTACGAATATTGGTCGCAGTTCGCGCAATTGCACCGGTCGCGGCAAATCCACCAAAAAATGGCACCACAATATTGGCAATGCCCTGACCAATCAACTCTTGATTCGAACTGTGGCGTGTGTTGATCATCCGATCAGCAACCACAGCCGACAGTAATGACTCAATCGCCCCCAACATGGCGATCGTGAAAGCGGGTGCAATCAACAGAGTCACCTTATCAAAACTCAAAGCTGGCCACTCAAAGCTGGGTAAGCCCTGTGGAATACCACCAAATGCTGAACCAATCGTAGCAACCCCATCAAAACGAAAAATCGTCTGCAAGAGCGTCGCAATGATCAACACAATCAATGGCGCAGGGACGCGCTGCAACCAACGCACTTTAGGGGCTGCAATCAGAATAAACAGGCTAAACCCACCAATCAGCACTGTTGGCCAATGTGTGCTCCCTAGAGACTGTAGAGTTGACCAGAATTTCTGGTGAAACAATTCACCCGTAGGTTGTGGCAATCCTAAAAAGTAAGCCCATTGTCCTGTAAAAATAATAACCCCGATACCGGCCGTAAAGCCCATGATGACTGGCGCCGGAATAAACCGAATAACACCACCCATCCGCAAGAGCCCCATGGCCAGCAACATCAAACCAGCCAATAAGGTCGCAATCTGCAATCCATCAATGCCGTACTTTGCGGTAATCCCTGCCAGGACCGCGATGAAAGCACCAGTTGGCCCCGCAATCTGTACTCGGCTACCACCAAACAAAGTCACCAACAAACCAGCGATGATGCCTGTATAAATCCCTTGTTCCGGGCGCGCACCCGACGCAATCGCAAACGCCATGGATAACGGCAGCGCAACCACACCCACAACCAACCCTGCCACGACGTTTCGCGGCCAGTTTGAGAGTTTATACAGACCCGCTTTGCGTGCCTCGAGTAATGCAATCATCTTTTTTCCTGAGTTTTACTGATCTTGGTGATGTTTTTGACATGGAACTAAGCTTCACACGGATGTGTAACCGCTTTTTATCAAACCTCTTCATCTTATCGCCAAACCGTTTCAGTGTGTATCGGTTTCGCTTTCTCAGCCACTACGAGAGCTGTATTCGACAAACTTTGTGGTTTGTACTGATATATTCATTTAGAAGGACACTCAAGACCAAATGAATTCGTCTCAACCAACTCATGGTTGAATTGATCGTCCTCATCAGAACAACAATATTTTTGGAGCTGCTGTGAAACAAACCATCGTCTCTCTGAGTGCTGTTGAACAGCGCCAGAAAATCGCCCGCAAGGAAATCTCCCCTGTAGAACTCGTTCGGGCGCACATTGAACAAATTGAATCACTCAATCCCGGACTCAACGCAATTTGCGCGACAGATTTTGAACGCGCGATCGAAACGGCACGTACAGCGGAACAAAGTGTGATTATGGGGAAACCCCTTGGGCTTTTGCATGGTCTACCCATTGGCGTCAAAGATTTAACCGACACTGCAGGTCTTCTCACAACCTACGGAAACACCTCGTACACACAACATATTCCCAAACAGGACAATTCACTCATCACACGCTTAAAACTCGCAGGTGGAATCGTTCTCGCAAAAACCAACACGCCTGACATGGGTGCCGGCGCCAACACCCGCAATGAAGTATGGGGCGCCACAGGTAACCCATTTAACACCCAGCTTAACGCAGGTGGCTCATCCGGTGGTTCTGCCGCTGCACTCGCCACGGACATGGTTCCTTTGGCAACTGGCACTGATGTAGGTGGCTCCTTACGAATCCCAGCAGCACTCTGTGGTGTCGTAGGTATGCGACCTTCACCTGGTTTCATTGGTCAAGATCAACGCAAACTCGGTTGGGCCGTTCTCAACACCATCGGTCCAATGGCACGCGATGTCGCAGATACCGCCTTGTTTTTTGCAGCAAGCATGGGTGCCGATGCTGCCGATCCTCTCGTATTTCCTGCTGATCCTGCCACCGTCTGGCCACAACGGCGCGTCGAACTCTCTGCACTGAGAGTTGGATACACCGAAGACTTTGATTGTTGTCAGGTCGACCCCATGATTCGCCGCGTCTTTATGCAGCGTGTGCGCGCCATTGCCGATCACGTGCATGTCTGTGAACCAGTGACTTTTGATTTTCCTGATGCACATGAAACCTTTGATGTCTTGCGCGCCGAAGGATTCCTCGCACAAATGGGATCTGTCAGTGAAAACGATCTGGCCTCGCTAAGCCCCAATGTTCGAGCCAATCTCGAACTTGCGCAACGCATGACCTTGGCAGATCGCGCAAAAGCCCATCTATCCCAAACCCGCTTGATGCGTCAGTTCGCGCAAGCCTTTCAAAAATACGACATTATTCTGTCACCGACCACGCCTGTGACGCCATTCCCATGGACAACTTGGTATGCCGATACGATCGAAGGCCAGGCCATGCAAAACTACTACCAGTGGCTGGCATTGACCTACGTGATCACCCTCAGCACACAACCCGCACTCTCATTGCCAATGGGACTCGATGAGGCCGGTATGCCCTTTGGAATGCAAATAATCGCCCCTCTTTACAAAGACGGTCGATTACTCGCAATTGCCAAAGAGTTTGAGGACGCATTTGCCCATCAACCCAACCTATCTCGCCCAAAAACAGAGTTTGGTAAGCTGACCGTGCGCAACGACTCGCTGCGTTCCATCGTGACTCATGCACCAGGAACTATATGATGAAACCAACCTATAGGTAAATTTTATTTAGGATAAAATATTTTTCTGCCCGTCAAAATGACTGAATCAAACGTACAACAGTCATCACAGAACGGGCAGATTTTATCCTTCTCAAATTTGGTAACAGCATGCTTTGCAAAAAAATCTTCATTGCTAAACCGTTAAAAACCGCCCTCGCACTGGGCATCCTCACTACAAGCGCAAATGCCTTTGCGTTTTCTCCCCTCCAAACCGAAGACTCAGGTACACAAGGCCAATACCATGGTGAAGTTGAACTGGGTTACAACTATGAACGCACCACGTCACTCGACCTTGAAGAAGACAACCGTGTCGATGTTTTTGGTCACGGCAGCAGCATTCCGGGCACGTTCACGTTCGGTTTAACCGACCGTCTGGACGCCTCGATTGGTGTGAGTCGCCAGCTCACACCCGTCAAAGGTTGGCAAAACACCGAGCTCGGTCTGAAATGGAACTTCTTGGGTGAACCCGATTCTGGCTGGAGTGCCGCGATCAAACCCACACTGATCTTGCCGCTTTCCACAAGCAGCCAGAACAAAGATCTTGGCAATGCCCGTACAAACTGGGGAATGGCCTTGATTGGTTCTTACACCACAGAGAAATACGAGCTGCACGGCAACTTGAAATACACCAGCAACTACCGTGCCAAAGTGATTGATGTCGATGATCAACGCGCTCACCTCTGGACAGTCTCCGTCTCACCTGTCTGGAACATCAACGAACAATGGAAACTGGGTATGGAAGTCGGTTTGGAAACCAGTGCCGATTACAGCAGCCACAACCAAGGCTTTACCCAATTGGCCGTTTCTTACAGTCCAATCGACAACTTAACCTTGGGTCTGGGTGTCGGTTTCAACCGAGCTTTCGGCTCACCTAGCAAAGATCGTGGCTTGAGTGTCGCCACCACACTGGCCTACCAGTTCTAACACACACTGTTCTTCCTAATCCAAAAACAAACACGGTCTGACAACGCACATGCATCGCGTCTTCAGACCGTGTTTTGTATTGAACTGATTTTTTGGCTTTCATCATGAATAACGTCAAACAATTAAAAAACAACGACGTTCAGAAAAACCAACAAACTTGGTAATAACAACAGTCAAAATTTCTCAGACAAACCTCAATCAATTTATAGCTTAAGCTATAATTAAGCTATACATGAAGGAATTTCCATGTATTCGATCAACTGGACAAATAAAGCAAAAAAGCAATTGCGAAAAATTGATCGACAAGAGCAAGTAACGATCATCGACGCAATTGATAAACTGGAAATGTATCCACAAACGAAAAATATTATTCCACTGAGCAATCACGAGTATGGGTACCGAATGCGCGTGGGCAATTATCGAGTGTTATTCGATATCGATACAGTCGTCAGAATCATTGATATCCAACAGATCAAACGACGCAATGAACAAACTTATTAATAAGAGGTCGTCATGAGCATTAAGCCCACGATTTTAAAAGCTAACGGTGAACCAGCCTTTGTAGTACTTACCTATCAAGAATATCAACAACTGGTCAGCCAATCACAAGCACCTGGAAGAATTCCAGCGGATGGCACAACACCACACGAAGTCATGCGTTTGGCCATCAAAAATGACTGGAGTTTAATTCGTGCGTGGCGTGAGCACTTAGGTTTGACGCAAGCTGACATGGCGCAGCGTCTAAGCATTCGTCAGCCTAGTTACGCAGCAATGGAAAGGATTGATGCCAATCCCAAGAAAACGACCCTAGAACGCATTGCCGCCGCCATGGGACTTTTGCCCGAACAACTCGAGTTTTGATTCATGGCATTAAAAACAAATACGGTCTGACAACGCACATTCATCGCGTCTTCAGACCGTGTTTTGTATTAGATCGGTTTTAGAGAACTGGGCTTTGGCCTCCGTCAACGTTAATTGCTACGCCTGACACAAAAGACGCTTGATCTGACGCTAAAAAGCAAGCCACGTTCGCAAACTCTTCTGCTTGACCGATTCGACCCAATGGCATGGGTTTGCCTCGCATCGCAATAAAATCTTCAAACGTCATTTCCGGATGATCGCGTTTGTGGTAGCCCACCCATTGCTCAGACATGATTTGACCCACACATAACGCATTGACTAGTACGTTATGTGGCGCAAATTCTTTGGACATGACTTTGGTCATCGCAATACCAGCGGCCCGGCTCATACTAGTCGGTGCGGTACCTGCATCTGGCGCTTTTGCACCAATATTGACCACATTAATAATTCGTCCCCAGCGTCGTTCTTTCATGCCAGGTACTGCCAACTGAACCAGTCGCATTGCAGGCTTGACCTTGAGATCATAATCCGCCTGCAACGTGTCCATATTCAGCGCTTCGATTGGACTGCGTGACGAAGAACCTGCGTTATTCACCACAATATCGACTTTCCCAAAATCACGTTCAATTGTCTCGTACACCGATTCCAATTGAGCCAGATCTCGCACATCGCAAGCGTAACCCTTCACTTTCGCACCAGGGCGCAGCGCAGCAATTTCTTCACACGCTTCATCCAAAACAGTCTGGCGTCGAGCCAACAACACCACATCAGCGCCTGACTCACAAAAGCGTTTAGCCATTGCCAGTCCCAACCCCTGACTGGCACCTGTAATCACTGCAACTTTGTTCTCCAGAGAGATCAACATATCGGTTTCCTTTTTATTTATAAATAACGCATTAACACAGCATATTCCTTCGGTCGACCTTCACAGAAGGTTCGCTTCAGTTTACGCTCATAAAAAACATCGCCTCTGAATAATAAGCTTTGACCATTCACGCCAATCAAACAACACGACTTTTCTGATTAAATTCGTCACCAAGGAGACATCTGACGATGACTACAAAAACACTCACTGGCCGCAATGCCTTCATGGAACTGATGATTCACGAAGGCGTCAGTCACATGTTTGGCAATCCCGGCACCACGGAACTTGCACTCATGGAAGCTGTTCCACAATACCCCGATGTGAAATATGTCATGGGGTTGCAAGAGAGTATTGTTCTGGGGATGGCGGATGGTTACGGACGCGCCAGTGGCCGGCTCAGTGCCGTCAACCTACATTGCGCGCCGGGCCTTGGACATGCCATGGGTGCACTCTATAGCGCCAAGTTCTCTGGTTCCCCCATTATCGTGACGGCTGGTCAGTATGAGGTGGGTTACGGACTCACCGAACCCTTGCTCTACGAACCACTCGTGCCCATTGCCAGCCCGCTTGTGAAATGGGCCTTTGAAGTAGAACGAGCCGACGATCTGCCACGCATTATTCATCGCGCTGCCAAAATCGCTCTCACACCCCCCACAGGACCCGTATTTCTCAGCCTACCCAGCAGTGTGCTCGATGAAGTCACCGATGTGCCTCTGGGGCATCCCACCCGAGTTCTAGGCACAGTTCAGCCTGATCTTGAAACGTTAAAGATGTTGGCTAATCGCATCCTTCAAGCCAAACGTCCTGTTATTTTGGCGGGTCATGAATTGGCAAGGCATGATTGTTTTAAGGAAGCTGGTGAGCTCGCCACTCAACTTGGGGCTGCCGTGTATCAAGAATCTGTGCCATACAACACGCGTTTTCCGACGGCACATCCTTGCAACATGGGTGAAATCACGCGCAATCAGCACACCATGCACGACACTTTGTCACAGTATGACTTGCTCATTTGCCTAGGCGCTGACCTTTTAAGAACATCACCGAAAGCCTCGATTGAGCCTTTGCCTGAAGGCCTGCCCGTCATTCACATCAGCGAGCGTGATTGGGAACTCGGTAAAAACTACAACACAGAGGTCGCAATTCAAGCCAATGTCGCCAGCACGCTGCGCGCACTCTTACCTGTTCTGGATGAGTTACAAACATCTGCGCAAGCTGCAGGTGCTAGAACGCGTCTGGAAACACTTTACCAATCAAACTGGACAAACCGCCGCAATGCCTTTGCCCATGCACTCGAAGCACATGCACAGAGTATTCCTACACACCCCGACTACGCATTGCTACAAATCACACAAGCATTGCCACCCGAAGCCATTGTCGTGGACGAGAATCCCACACATGCTGGCACACTCTTTAAGCTTATGCATGCCAACGATCCCGTCTCCAATTTTGGCTTAACTAGTGGTGGTTTGGGGTTTGCGATGGCAGGTGCGATTGGCGTGAGTTTGGCACAACCTTCTAGACCTGTGGTCGCCACCGTCGGTGATGGCAGCTCGCTCTATAGCATCCAAGCGTTGTGGACCGCTGCAAACCTGAAACTCCCCATCACCTACGTCATTCTCAACAACCAGAGCTATGAAATCATCAAGAATCGTCTAGTTGCAATGCGCAACTCAAAACAATTCTTGGGGATGGATATGACAGATCCGGCCATTGATTTTGTGGCAGTTGCGAACGGTTTTGGGATGAAAGCCAAACGTGTTGAGCGTGCAGCCGACATTCAAGCTGCGGTACGGCAGGCGGTTGCCAGCGGTGAACCCAACTTACTCGATATTGCAATTGCACCGCAGTCTTTTGAGTGAGGATGAAAGGCTGATGTCGTGAAAAGATCAATCAGTTTTCGATAGGGTCGACCACCTGCCTGACTCACCTTCCAATCAAAACAGCCCCCCTGCGCACTAGGCAATAGGGGGCTGTTTTTTGTAATCAACCGATCACTGAAGGCGTATCGAGTGACATCAATCGATTGCCTGACGATGTCAATTGCCGGCTGCGGCTGTTACTGCACTTTTGCGCAAAGATCTGCGCGCTTGACTGGCTCAACCAGATGCAAGATGTCATAAATGCCATCTTCAATGCCACCGGATTCCACATAGCCAGACACCACGACACGTGAGGCCACAGCAGGTTGCAACCACTGCATAACACCGATGTCACGCCGTACATGGTTATTACCCGCGACTAGCACCACGCCTTGTGAGCTGTACTGATCGATTAACTTCGCAAAGTTCACATCACGGGCTACTTGCGCTTTGATCATGTCGTTGATGGTCGTTGCATCCAGTTTATTGCAATGGCCTACATCGATGGCGACACGTTGCTGATCAGCCAATTGAACAGGCAATGAGTTTTTCAGCCCAAAACGATTAATCGTCTGCGCATCAAACACAGCGCTGTAACCATCTTTCATCACTTCTTTGAGTTGAGCACGCGACAAATTACCAGCGACCAAAGGCAAACGGTATTTCAAGGCCAGTGTAATTAGTGGCTTGTAATAGTCCCAGTGCCAAGCGGTACCTGGTTCAGCTGCTTTATTAATCACACATTGCGCTGTTTTGCAGGTCTGCCAAGCTTGCGTCAACTCAGGTTGACGGTCCGTATTAAACTGCTCCATCACCAATGCAGGACGCCAATCACCGCCCAAAGCTTTCTCAATCGCCTTTAGACGAAAGAAATGTGCATTTGGGTTATCGTGCACTTCACCCATCAACCAGATGTCTTTTTCTGGCGCTTGCGCAGCAGCTGGCGCCACGACACTCCCCATTGCCAGTGCAGCCAACACACTGACACAACTTTTCATAACCCATGGTTTGAACGTTTTCATTCCTTTTAACTCCTGTCGAGCACAGTTTTGAATTTCGATCTGGTTTTTGCACGCACAAAGCGCCTCTTCCTTAAGAGTTTAACTTAGGTCGTAGGTCTCAGACACTGGCCTGACAGAATCAGCACACATGAGACGTTCCAAACGCTCAGGTTCCCATCTGTAAATGGGCGGTTTGCTTCTTCAATAGAGCCAGCACACTTTGCGCCACAATCATGGCTGTTTTAGGGTTATTCGGTGACGGCAAGCTCTCCATAGTCATGGTCATTTTGGCGGCATCAGACACGACCGTGATCGTGTGCGTATTGCGCGTTAAAACCGGATCTGCCCACACTTCCATGCGAGTGTTTTCTGGGCCAGCCCCCGTCAATGCCAGTGCGGCCACCACATTGACATTCGCTGGAAACGCTTGCGCTGCTTCGCGTGCATCACCTTCAAAGATGCACGTTGCCTGCGTCATCCCTTCAAGATCGATCTGGTTTTTCACCACATGAGGGGCACCTGCGTAGCTACCTGGTGCTTTACGGGTGACTAGTCGCACCGACTCAAACTGCCCTTGGGCCGCTGCCAACACACCGTCCAATCCAACCAGTGCCCCTGAAGGGACCCGAATCACAGCCCCTGTCCGTTTTGCTTGTTCAATCAGTTGGGGTGCTAGTAACAGAGCGCCAGCAGAGAGCACAATCGCTTCTTTGCCCGCCTCTAGAAAGGGCGACAAAATCTGCGTTAACAATGCAGCTGGCGCGCACTCTAAAACCACATCAGACAAAGGCTCTAGCGCATCAATAGCAACGACAGGCACTTTGAGGCCTTGTTCATCTAGCCATTGTTGTGCTCGTACTTGATTCGACGCTGAAACCGCAGCCAGCGTAAAACCAGCAATCTCGCCTTTGGCCAGTGCACGGGCAACCACACGTCCAATCGCGCCTAAGCTAGCGATTGCAACCCGTTTGACGGCGGACGAACCTTTTATTTCAGACAAATTCACTCAACTCTCCCAATCTACGAACCACAGACAACCTATATTTTGTATATCCCAATGCGCATCATCATAACGAAGCCTGTATGATCGTAGAACATCGACAATTTCCTTGCACTGCTCTGCGATACACTGAACTCTATGCGGACCCGTATACACGATCTGAGCGCTCAGCGCCAAATGGCAGACATGAATCGAGACTGGCATCTACGCCTACGCTGGATGTTGTTCATCGTCTTTTGCTTATTATTGGGTTTAACGCTATCAGGCCAAGCTTGGTCTCAATCGCAACGGCCTTTGGTGTACGTCGCCAAAGTCGAAGGCACGATTGATCTGGGCTTAGCGCCCTATATCGAACGCACTCTGCAAGAAGCCAAAGACAATCAAGCTGCCGCCGTTGTTCTGCAGATCAACACCTTTGGCGGGCGTGTCGATGCCGCTGTCCAAATTCGCGATGCTTTGCTACGCAGCCCAGTCAACACCATTGCCTTTGTCGATTCGCGCGCAATCTCTGCAGGTGCGTTAATCAGTTTGGCTGCCAAAGCCATTGTCATGACACCGGGCGGCACGTTGGGCGCTGCCACACCCGTTCAGTCCAGTGGGACTAGCACCGAAACCGCCTCTGAAAAAACCATTTCTTATGTGCGCAAAGAATTTGGCGCCACAGCCGAGTTTCGACATCGCAATCCGCTGATCGCACAAGCCATGGTCGATCCAGATGTTGAAATCCCAGGACTTGTTCAAAAAGGCAAACTGCTGACACTGACCACGAAAGAGGCTTTGGAGTACGACATCGCAGATGCAAGCGCAACCACGCTCGGTGAAGCCTTAAACGCACTGGGCTTACGTGACGCTCAAACAGTGCAGACCACCCCCAACTGGGCTGAGAATCTCGTTCGCTTTCTGACTGACCCACTCATCAGCTCGTTGTTGGTGAGTGTAGCCATGCTGGGGATTATTCTTGAAATCAAGACGCCAGGTTTTGGGATTGCAGGCCTCTTGGGCTTAAGTGCTTTGGCCTTATTCATGTGGGGTCACTGGATTGTCGATCTGGCTGGCTGGGAAATTATTCTGCTCTTAATCTCAGGATTAATTTTGCTGGGAATTGAGATTTTCATCATTCCAGGTTTTGGGTTTATCGGTTTACTAGGGCTCATTGCCATCGTGGCTGCATTGGTCATGAGTACGACTGGACAAGGGGCAACCGTCCAGAGTCTCATCAGCGCCTTAGCCAGACTGGGCGCCAGTGCAGTCCTTGCCATGCTCGCCAGTCTAATTTTGTTGCGATTCCTGCCAAAAACAAGGCTAGGCCGCCAAATCGTTTTACAAACGAATCTCACCGCAAAACATGGATTCTCATCCGAACCACAGCAAGATCACGCGCTCTTAGGTTTACAAGGCGTCGCAGCGAGCACTTTACGACCTGCCGGCATCGCCACGATTGAGGGACAGCGCGTCGATGTGGTTTCAAATGGAGAATACATCAACGCTGGAGAAGCCATTCAAGTGACACATGTCGATGGCAACCGTGTCGTTGTTAAACGCTTATCTGCCACCAAAGCCGAACAAAAACAAACACTTCACACAGGAGAGGATTAATGCAAGATCCCATTACAACACTAGGCGCATTTGTGGTGCCCATCGGTATTCTCTTACTCGTCATCATTTTTATTTTCGTCCCTATCCGCCTGTGGATCGCAGCGTGGGCTTCCGGCGCCTATGTCGGGCTGTCAACGCTGATTGCCATGCGCTTGCGACGCGTACCACCCGCGAGAATTGTGACTGCACGCATTAGTGCCGTGAAAGCGGGCATTAAAATCTCTATCAATGAGCTCGAAGCCCACTTTCTGGCCGGCGGTAATGTGGTGCATGTTGTCAATGCCATGATTTCTGCCGACAAAGCCAATATTCCGCTGTCATTTCAACGAGCAGCTGCCATTGACTTGGCAGGCCGCGACGTCTTTGAAGCAGTGCAAATGTCAGTGTTGCCCAAAGTCATTGAAACACCCCGTATAGCAGCCGTTGCCAGAGACGGAATTCAATTGATCTGTCTAGCCCGTGTAACTGTGCGCACCAATATTGATCGTTTGGTCGGGGGTGCAGGCGAAGAAACTATTATTGCCCGCGTGGGTGAAGGGATGGTAAGTACGATTGGGTCTGCCGACAGTCATAAAACCGTGCTGGAAAACCCAGATCATATCTCCAAGCATATTTTGGCCAAAGGCTTGGATTCAGGCACGGCTTACGAAATCTTATCCATTGACATTGCCGACATCGATGTTGGAGAAAACATTGGCGCCAAATTGCAAATTGATCAGGCCAATGCAGACAAACAGATCGCACAGGCCAAAGCCGAAGAGCGACGCGCCATGGCCGTTGCCCTCGAGCAAGAAATGCAGGCACGAGTCGTCGAAGCCGAAGCTGAAATTCCCAAGGCGATGGCACAAGCTTTTGAGAGCGGCAAACTGGGCATCATGGATTACTACAGAATGCGCAATATTCAAGCCGATACTGCAATGCGCGACACCATCGCTGGTAACCCAACCGACAACGACAGTCAGTTACCGAGGGTCTAAGTCATGCCTGATGAATCCGGATGGACACCTAAAAACGACAAACTCAAAACCAAGGGTCAAGGCAACCCTTGGGCTTTGGTGTTTTTTGCGGCAGTGGCCTTTATCGCCGGGGCACCAATCATCTTTTCAATCATTATTTTGGTTGTCGCTATTTTTGTTTGGCGCAAACAAGTGGCCCTCAAAAGCCTAAACAAAATGCCTCCTCTTCCTCAGAAAACGTCTCAAGGAGATACAAGCAAACCATTGCTTGAGGAAGTCAAAGAGATTTTGGCGCAACAGGCAAACAAAGCTAAAAATGACAATGAACTGGGCGACAAAGCACTGAATCAAACAGATCAGACAAACAAATCCTCACCTTTCGATTTCGGTGCAGACTGGGGCAGAGAGCCTGATCTCACCTCTGATTTCAAACCCGAACCTGCCGCTTTCTTATCAGCTGAACCCACGCAGCCACTCTCAGAGAAAACGACTACTCGAGTACGTCCAACAGCTCGAAGGGCAACTGATCACACCTTGGCTTTTCGTGATCCAGAGCAACTTCGACAAGCTCTGATTGCCATGGCGGTTTTAGGACCTTGTCGAGCCCAAGAGCCTTTTCAGGATCCATTACATAGCGTACGAAGACCGAACGAACCCACTTCCCCACCACGGCAAACGGACGAGCATTAAACAATTCGAGCCATGTTTCAGATTCTGAAAACATGGCTCGAATGATTAGTACACCATCACAACCCACTTAGCCTTTGGCGATATACCAGCTGGGTTTACGTTTCTCTAGGAAAGAACGTGTCCCCTCGCTAGCCTCTTCGGTTTTACGAGTGTTTGCGTGTTTTAGCACCAGGTCATTAAACAACTCATCGTTCACGATCGCCTGAGCAATCTGCATATTCTGAGTTTTCGTATTCTTAATGGCTTCTGGGCCGCACAACATCAGATTATCGACCACATTTTCGACTGCCGCATCAAGCTCATCGAGCGGGCAAACCTCATGGGCAAAACCGATACGAACTGCTTCTTCTGGACTAATCCGTTCGCTGGTCAATGCGTAACGACGCACATTACGCAAGCCGATGGCTTGAATTAATTGCGGGAAGATAATACTGGCAGCCAAGCCCCAACGGGACTCCGTAATCGCAAAAATGGCATTATCAGCCGCAATCACGATATCACAAGCTGCTGCAATTCCGGTGCCACCACCAAAGCAGCCGCCTTGAATCGCTGCGACTGTCGGAATCGGCAATTCATTCAAACGACGCACTGCCTCACCCGTTGCGCGAGATGCCTCAATGTTCGAGGCCATGTCTTTCTTGCCTTCTGCATTAATCCACGCCAAATCCGCACCAGCTTGGAAATGTCGGCCATTGCCTTTCATCACCACAATGCGCAGATTGGGCATGGCACCCAAGGTATCCATGGCCTCATGCAAACCACGGATCATGTCACCGTTGTATGCGTTATTGACTTCGGGACGATTCAGCGTGACGGTTCCAACACCACGATGGTCGATTTCCCACAGAACGGTACCGTTCCCCACTGATCCTGACTGTTTTGTCATAGTGATCTCCTGTCATTTTTATTTAAAAATAATCAAATATCCTGCGCTGCACAGATTCGGTCAATCATTCCACACAGACTTCGGTTTGACACAACTCTTTATAAAGAAACTGCAGTTTAGTCACGAAAACAACTTTCTTGTACAAATGGCCACTTTTCTATCTGGATCACATAAATGTCCCTTTGTCAGTTACCATGCCAAAGATGGGTTTGAGAACACTGACTACGTCCAAGTCATGACCCAGCACATAATGCCTACCGCACGAGGTCTCAATGGAACTAACTGAACTATTTGCCAACGCTGCTGCTATCCTTGTTCTGCTGGTCATTATTCTGATCCCCTTCTTACTGTACCTAGTGCCGATCAAGTTGTGGGTCACCGCACTGGCATCTGGCGCTCACGTCAGCTTATTGACGCTCATCGCCATGCGATTGCGCCGAGTACCACCTCACGGCATTGTGACAGCCCGTATCAGTGCGGCCAAAGCAGGTCTAAAGATTCCGATCGATGAGCTTGAAAGTCACTTCTTAGCGGGCGGTAACGTCGTTAACGTCGTCAACGCAATTATTTCTGCTGACAAAGCCAATATTGAGCTGAGCTTTAACCGAGCCGCCGCGATCGACTTGGCAGGACGCGATGTACTCGATGCCGTGCAAATGTCAGTGCTCCCCAAAGTGATTCAAACGCCACGCAATGCAGCGGTCGCACAAGATGGAATTCAACTCATCGGTTTTGCGCGTGTCACGGTGCGCACCAACCTAAACCGTCTAGTCGGGGGTGCTGGTGAAGAAACCATCATCGCCCGTGTGGGTGAAGGCATGGTCAGTGCCATTGGATCAGCAGCCAACCACAAAGACGTGCTTGAAAAACCCGACAGCATCTCTAAACACATTTTGAGCAAAGGGCTTGATGCCGGCACTGCATTTGAAATTCTCTCTATTGACATCGCTGACATTGATGTCGGTAAAAACATTGGCGCTGCCTTACAGATTGAACAGGCCAACGCCGATAAAAAAATCGCACAAGCCAAAGCGGAAGAACGTCGTGCCATGGCGGTTGCCCATGAACAGGAAATGCGTGCACGCGTAGTCGCGGCTGAAGCCGAAGTACCCAAAGCCATGGCCAATGCGTTTAGATCGGGCTCTCTGTAGTACAAAGAAAGAACCCGATAATTTTAAAAAGGACACACCTCCATGGATATGAATCAGCAAGTCATTCTGGCACAGCGCCCGCAAGGACCGGTCACCACGGATGATTTTCGGTTGATGCAAAGTGCTGTACGACAGCCCGACGCGGGGGAAATCCTGATTCGTAACCACTGGCTTTCGTTAGACCCTTACATGCGCAGTCGCATCTCCGCGGCTAAATCTTATGCACAAGGTGTCGAGCCAGGCCAAATCATGGTGGGTGCAACTGTTGGACAAGTCTTAAAAAGCGAAAGTCCCGACTATCAAGTTGGAGACTGGGTTTTGAGCGCAAGTGGCTGGCAAACCCAACCGACATTAGCCGCAGAATCAGTTTCTAAACTGGATGAAGAAGCAGGCGTATCACTGAGTGCTTATCTGGGTGTCGCGGGTATGCCCGGCATCACTGCTTGGACAGGTCTGATGACAATTTGCGAGCCTAAAGCCGGCGAAACCGTTGTCGTCGATGCCGCATCAGGTGCGGTTGGTTCAGTCGTCGGTCAGCTGGCCAAAGGCCTAGGATGCCGTGTCGTCGGGATTGCAGGTGGCCCTCAGAAATGCGCCTATGTCGTTGAAGAGCTGGGATTTGATGCCTGCGTGGACCACCGCAGTGAGACCTTCACCCAAGATCTGGAACAAGCTTTACCCGATGGCATTGACTGCCTCTTTGAAAACGTCGGTGGTGAAATTTTTGAAACGCTTCTTGGACACATGAATACGTTCGGTCGCGTTGCCTTATGCGGCATGATTTCTGAACTGAATGACCGCCCTCATCATTTCCGAGGCCTACGCCCACTTCTGGTACAACGACTTAAAGTGCAAGGCTTCATCGTGTCAGACCGTATGGAGACTTGGCCCGAAATTCGTAAGACGCTCATCCAGAAAGTCGCCAGTGGTGAATTGCGTTATCGCGAATCCATAGCAGATGGCATCGAAAACGCACCCCAAGCTTTTGTCGGCTTATTAAACGGTCGCAACTTTGGCAAGCAACTTGTACGACTCGTTTAAAACGGAAACACCCAGGGCACTAAAAATACCGTTGTGAGCATGACCAATACTGTCAAAGGCACACCGATCTTGATAAAGTCGATAAACCGGTACTGCCCTGGAACCACGACCAACGTATTGACTGGTGTTGATACGGGTGTCATAAATGCACTCGATGCAGCAATGGCCACAGTCATGGCAAACGGATAAATCGACACACCCATATCCACTGCCATCGCACATGCGATCGGCGCCATCAGAATGGCCGTGGCTGTATTCGAAATAAACAAGCCAAATACCGCAGTCAACGTAAAGAGCGCAGCCAACACCACGTGCGGTTCAGACTGACCAATTACGCTTAACAACAAATCAGCCGCCAAACTGATCCCACCCGTGTTTTGTAGCGCTGTTGAAAACGGTAACATCCCCACCACTAAAATCAAACTCTGCCAGTGAATTGAACGATAGGATGAAGGCATATCGATACAGCCAAACAATCCCAGCAATAAAGCGCCAATCAGTGCCGCCATCACATTGGGTACCACGCCGCTGACCATCAAAGCCACGGTAATCGCCAGACTGAGTATCGCCAACGGTGCCCGTTTGGGCACAGGCACGACCTTGTCAATTTCCTGAGGCATATTGAGCACAATCAAATCATTCGATTGCGACTGCATGGCACGAATTGCCCGCCAAGTCCCAACGACCAGCAACGTATCCCCAAGCCGCAAAGCTTCCTGATCCAACGCACCAGACAAGGGGCGATTGGCGCGCTTGAGTCCGATGACAGATAAATCATAACGACTGCGAAACTTTAATGCATGGACACTTTTACCCAAGAGGCGTGAATTGACAGGCACCATAAGTTCAGCCATCCCCAACGCTTGCGATTGATCCGTAAAATACTGTCGTGAGATCGGCAACAAAACCAAACGAAACTCTTCTAACACATCTCGAATGTCAATTTGTTCTTTTTGAACCTGCATAAACAAGACGTCATTGGCCTGCAAAACGGTTGAAGCACGCGGTTCAAGAAGCGCCCGCCCAAATCGTCTGCGTCGTTCAATCGCGATAATACTGACACCTTGAGAGGACCGTAAGTCCAGCTGATCGAGTCGCCGCCCCACAAGTGATGAATCGGGTTGCACACGAATCCGATATTGAAGTTTAGACAGACCGTATTCATCAATCCATTGTGCCAACCGCGGTCTGTGTAAACCTTCGCGTTGACTCGGTGCGACAGCCGGCAACCAGCGTCTGGCCACGAGCATATACAAAATCGCCACAAGCATCACCGGCACACCCAGCGGCGTAAAGTCAAAAAACTGAAACCCTTCGTACCCCTGACGGATAATTTCTGCATTCACAACGAGGTTTGGTGTCGTGGCCACCAGTGTCATCATGCCGCTGATCAATGCCGCAATCGACAAAGGCATCATGAGCCGGCTAGGCGCAATGCCAGAACTGCGTGCCACCCCCAACATGACAGGAATAAAAATTGCCACCACACCCGTTGAACTCATAAACGCACCGATCGTGCCCACAATCAACATCAATAACACAATCAAACGGCTTTGGCTTCGACCCGCATGTCGCGTCAACCAATCCCCAAGACGCTGCGCAATCCCGGTGCGAACCAAGCCTTCTGCCACCACAAACATCGCTGCAATCAGAATAATGTTTGGATCACTAAATCCAGAAAGCGTTTGCTCGACCGTAATGACACCCGTTAAAGGTAACGCGGTCATCATGATCAAAGCCACCGCATCCATGCGAGGTCGATTCACAATGAAAAGAATGATGGTCAGTCCCAATAACGACAAAACCGTCAGAAGCTCAGTACTCATAATGTGTTAGATGGTTCACGAAGCTGGTTATCGTAACGCCAAACCTGCGTTAAAACCCCTTGAATGCCCCTAGAATCCATACTACTAGTTACAATTTCGGAATTGAGAAGCATTACCATACTCCCCGTTCTTCCCATTACTGACGGCTGCGCCGACTAATTTGCGCAGTATCTGATTTCACAGCGAATCATCCACTTATGATATTGATCGATGCTTTATTAATTGCCTGTTCTTGGGAGTCATCTTTTTGAGCCATTCTGCTAAACCCATTCGCCAACGCGGTGACTGGCGCGTGATCAAACAGCTGATCCCATACCTGATGACCTACAAATGGCGTGTGCTGCTGGCGATTTTGTTTATGATCGCCGGCAAATTCGCCAATCTGGGTGTCCCCATCATCCTCAAACAACTGATTGACACACTGGATATCAAAACAGTCGCCACCGCAGCTGTCGCCGTACCAGTCGCCCTCGTCATTGGTTATGGACTACTACGCTTATCGACTTCACTCTTTAATGAGTTGCGCGAAGCCATTTTTGCGCGTGTCACGCAACACGCCGTGCGCGAGATCGCGCTCAAAGTCTTTAATCACTTACACGCTTTGTCATTGCGCTTTCATTTGGCCAGACAAACCGGTGGGGTCAGTCGTGATATTGAACGTGGTACACGCGCGATTCAGACCTTGGTGTCGTTCTCGCTCTACAGCATTTTTCCGACGCTCATTGAGTTCACGCTGGTGCTGGGTTATTTAGCCTGGTTCTACGACATCTGGTTCTCATTAATCACGCTGGGTGCACTGAGCCTTTACATTGTTTACACCGGTGTGGTCACAGAATGGCGTGTCAGCCTGCGCCGCAAAATGAACGAGCTCGACACACGCGCCAATCAGAAAGCCATCGATTCACTCATCAACTTTGAGACAGTGAAGTATTTCTCAAATGAAGCGTTTGAAGCGAATCGCTATGACGAAAATCTCGAGCGTTATCAAAAAGCAGCCATCCTGTCTCAACAGTCACTCGCCATCTTAAATTTTGGGCAACAAACCATTATTTCGACTGGGCTTGTGCTTATCATGTGGCGAGCCGCCAGTGGTGTGGCGGCAGGTTCCCTCACACTGGGTGATCTGGTGCTAATCAATACGCTCATGATTCAGCTCTACATGCCGCTCAATTTCTTGGGTATGGTCTATCGCGAACTCAAGCAATCCACGGTCGACATTGATCGCATGTTCGCCTTGCTGGGACAACCACAAGAAGTCATCGACAAACCCAACGCACCAGACCTCAAGATTCTCAATGCGCAAACTGGCCCTACCATTCGCTTTGATCAAGTTAATTTTGCTTACGAACCAGCGCGTACGATCCTACATGACTTAAGCTTTACGATTGCCGCAGGGACAACCACCGCCGTGGTAGGACGAAGCGGCGCGGGTAAAAGTACGCTTGCACGCCTCTTGTTTCGTTTTTACGATATCCAAAGTGGTGAGATCACACTCGATGGTCAAAACATTCAAGATGTCACGCAAGCCAGCTTGCGACACGCCATTGGTATCGTGCCTCAAGATACCGTGCTCTTTAATGACACACTGGCCTACAACATTCGCTACGGTCGACCCGCTGCCAGTGATGCTGACATTAAACAAGCAGCCCGGGCAGCGCAACTTGAACAGTTCATCCAGACCCTGCCCCAGGGTTATGAAACCCAGGTTGGTGAACGCGGCTTAAAGCTGTCCGGGGGCGAGAAGCAGCGATTAGCCATTGCCCGCACGTTGCTCAAGCACCCTCAAGCGCTCATCTTTGATGAAGCCACTTCAGCACTGGATTCACGTACAGAGCGTGCACTACAGCATGAGTTAGAAGCCCTGGCACAAAATCGCACCACCCTCATCGTCGCTCACCGTCTATCGACGATTGTGCATGCTGATCAAATCTTGGTTATGGAACATGGTCGTCTGGTGGAAAGTGGCACTCATGACGAATTACTCGCATTGCAAGGCGTTTACGCCTCTATGTGGGAACTACAACAGCACGAAAGCGAAGAAGCATAAAAAACGGGCGATCACAACGGATCGCCCTATTTTTACGACTGGATTAAAACGTGATGCTGCTAAACATTAGTCCTCATCCTCTGGATCCAGCGCTTCCAACAAATTCGGTGGTGACATGGGCAGCTGGCACATGCGCACACCGGTGGCTTGTCGGATGGCATTGGCAATCGCCCCCATCACAGGCACGATATTAACCTCACCTGCACCTTTCACACCAAACGGATGGTTAGGGTTGGGCACCTCCACGATCACTGCCTCAATCATCGGCAAATCGGATGCCACGGGCATCCTGTAATCCAAGAACCCGGCGTTTTCTAGATGACCATTGTCGTTATAGATGTACTCTTCATTGAGCGCCCAACCAATGCCTTGCGTCACACCACCATGAATCTGCCCTTCAACATAGGCAGGATGAATGGCGCGGCCCACGTCTTGAGCCGCCACATAACGTAGGATTTTGACGGCACCCGTTTCCGGATCGACTTCCACATCACAAAACTGTGTCGAAAACCCAGGCGCCTGACCTGATGCATTAATGGCCCACTGCACCCCAATGGGTCCACCGGTTCTAGCACGCGTAGCTGCAAGTCTGGCAAGCGACAAGGTCTCTCCCTGTTTCTCATGCGCACCGACTAGACGCGCCTGACCACGTTCCCACTCCACATCGTCAACCGACACATTCCATAACTGAGCGGCGCGGACACGCAAGTCTTCAATCAGCAACTCACTGGCTTGCGTCATGGCCATCCCTGTCGCGTAGGTAACCCGCGAACCACCTGTCACATGGTTGTAAGAGACGGCTGCTGTACTGGCAACCGTTGAACGAACTTTTTCGTACGGAATACCCAACGTTTCAGCCACCATCATGGCCATCGAAGCCCGTGAACCGCCAATGTCCATACTACCCGATGCGATGGTGACTGAGCCATCATCACCCACCTGAATTGAAACCGCCGACTCACCACCGCCATTGAACCAGAAACCCGAGGCAACACCACGACCCTGATTGGGTCCTAGGGGTGCGTGATAGTCTGGATGGCGCATTAAAGCCTCAACCGTTTGCCGCATGCCTTCATGCTGATGAGGTCCCCAGAGAGAGGGCGATCCGATACTGATCGAATTCTTAAGACGAATTTCTAACGGATCCAAACCAATCTTACGGGCCAACTCATCAACCACCGACTCCACCGCAAAAGCCACAATCGGTGATCCCGGAGCACGGTAAGCAACCACTTTCGGGCGGTTACACACTACGTCATAACCCACCACATGGACGTTCTGAATGTCGTACATTGAAAACGCGCACTGAGAGGCGTTCAACACTGGCGAACCCGGAAAAGCCCCTGCCTGATATTTCAGCTCAGCTTGGGCTGCCACAATTTTGCCATCACGTGTTACACCCATGCGTACGGTCATGGCAGAACCCGAGGTCGGACCTGTCGCATTAAACACTTCTTCACGGGTCATGACCATTTTGACGGGATGACCTGACATTTTGGACAACATGGCCGCCACAGGTTCCACATACACAATGGTTTTGCCACCAAATCCGCCACCAATTTCTGCGGGATGAATCACCAAATCACTGACGGACATACCCAACAAACGCGCAGTCAGCGTCCTCGCTGCAAAGTGGCCCTGTGTGGCTGACCAGATTTCACACTGTCCATCACTGCCATAACGAGCCAGACAAGCATGGGGCTCGATATAGCCCTGGTGCACAGGAGCGGTCTTGAACTTCATTTCAACCACTTCGTGCGCTTGCGCAAATCCGTCTTCGACATTGCCCAAGGTATATTCACAGCGACGCGCCACGTTTGAAGGTGCCGCCGGCTCGGGCTCTACACCTCGGGTTCGCATGTCTTCAAACAACAATGGCGCACCCGGCTCCATCGCTTTTTCCACATCGATGACATGCGGTAAAACCTCATATTGCACGTCAATCAGCTCCAAAGCCTGTTCAGCAATCTTCTGCGAGACTGCCGCCACAGCCGCAACCGGATGACCCGCAAATAACGCCTTCTCACGCGCCATCGTATTGCGCTGCATATGCCAGAAATTCATCTGCGTACGCTCAGGCCCAAGATACTTAAAGGTTTGTTCAGGCAGGTCCGCGCCTGTCATCACGGCTTTGACGCCCTGCAAAGCGAGTGCGCGCGAGGTATCGATACTGAGAATACGAGCATGGGCATGCGGTGAGCGCAAAATCTTACCCCACAGCATCCCCGGTAAAATGTAATCCGCACCGTATTGAGCTAGACCCACGACTTTGGGCACACCGTCTGGACGAACCGGACGTGTGCCAATCACATCAAATGTTTTCTTTTCAGTGACGGTTTTTTTCAGCATCTTAGGCTCCTCGCATTTCTCGGGCTGCATCCATCACAGCCTCGATGATTTTGTTGTAGCCAGTACACCGGCACAGATTTCCAGCCAACCAGTAACGCACTTCGGTTTCGGTTGGATCAGGGTTACGTTCGAGTAGGGTTTTTGCTGCAATCAAAATCCCGGGTGTACAGATTCCGCACTGCAAGGCGGCATGCTCTAAAATTTTTTGTTGCAGAGGATGCAATTGCTCACCACGCGCCATGCCTTCAATAGTTTCGATGGATTTATCCTGAGCTTCCACACCCAACACCAAACAGGCACACACCATCGTGTCATTCAAGCGCACCGTACAGGCGCCACAGTCTCCGGTCGCACAGCCCTCCTTGGTACCCGTCATATTCAATGAATTGCGCAAGACATCGAGAAGCGTTTGATCTGTTTCACATAAAAACTCAACGCGCTCGCCGTTGAGTGTTGTGCTCACATGTTGCTTAGCCATTGTTCAGTTTCTCCTGTGCACGTTGTAATGCCAGACGAGCACTGCGTTGTGCCATCACCCCAGCCAGTTTGGTTCTAAAGGCTGCGGTACCTCGTTTATCGGTAATAGGACGTGCCGCTCGGCGAGCCGCCAGTGCCAGCATTTCAAGGACGGCGTCATCCACCGTCGTCCCAATTAGAATTTCAGCCGCTTCTGGAAGCACAATCGCGGTTTTGGCCACCGCACCCAGGCAGACTTTGGCATCGGTACAAATCCCCTGTGCGTTGAGCGTCAGACTCACACCAGCACCTACAACAGCAATATCCATTTCAGTTCTTGGTGTAAAACGTAAATACGCCATACCATTGCCGGGTGCCGGTTTCGGTAAAAACAAAGCCACCAACAGCTCATCATCGGCCAAAGATGTTTGCCCGGGTGCTTGCGGAATGGCTTCAACTGGCACTTGTCGACGTCCATTCGGTCCAGCAATGATGGCTTGTGCACCCGCAGCAATTAACGCTGGCACACTGTCAGCCGCCGGCGAGGCATTACAGAGATTACCCGTCATCGTGGCGCGTCCACGCACCTGAAATGAGCCAATTAAATTTGCCGCTTGCGCCACACCTGGGTAAGTATTCTTAAACTCAGGATGGTCAAGTAGCGCCAAACAGGATACTGCCGCACCGATCTTCAAACCATCCGCTTGTACTTCAATTTGTGATAATTCGCGGATCTTTTTAATATCGATCATCACATCGGGCTGGATTCGGCGCGAACGCATCTGCACCAGCACATCAGTGCCACCAGCCAGCAAACGTGGCTGTCGAGCCTGCCGCAGAAGATGGATGGCCTGCTCAATTGAGTCGGGCGCTTCATACCTGACACTTAACGTCATCTTAGTCCCCTGAATCTGAATCATCCGAACCAGACATATCGGTTCTTTTTTTTAAATCATTAATTTGATCTACATGACCAATACTTTGATTCTATGACACAGAATCTGTTTTATGTGCGACCTTTTGAACATGGTTTGACCAAAACGCGTGCAAAGCCTCGTCATTTAGGGCGAGGAGGATATCAATTAGATCAGACATCACATCGAAATTTGGATAAAAAACTGGGAATGAGGACGCCACTGTTGTACGCTGACGGCATTGAAATGTCTGCAATACATTTAACAACAACCGCCTGTTTCACGCCCGTCACGGAACCTCTAAATATGCAAACCCATGTTTTCAAATCCGATTCTTTAACCCGCGCCATGCAAGAACTGGTTCGGGGTTATGGCAGCGATCCACGCGAAGTGGATCTAGTCACGAGCAATTTAATTGAAGCCAACCTCACCGGTCACGATTCACACGGAGTGGGTATGCTGCCGCGTTACACCGAGTCCTTTCTGGAAGGCGGGCTAATTCCGAACGCACATATCCAAACACGTCTTGACCACCAAACCCTATTGGCTCTAGATGGTTGCAGCGGTTTTGGGCAGGTCGTCGGACATGAAGCCATGGAAGAAGCCATGGCTCGCGCCAAACAATATGGCAGTTGCATCATGGCTTTATCCAATGCCCATCATTTGTGTCGAATTGGCGCTTGGGCAGAGATGGCCATACAAAACAATCTAATTTCAATTCATTTTGTGAATGTGCTCTCTGATCCCGCTGTTGCGGCCTGGGACGGCAGCGATGCCCGCTTTGGCACCAACCCCTTTTGTGTTGGCATTCCTCTCGAAGGTCACGAGCCTGTGATTTTGGACTTTGCCACCAGCGTCATTGCCAAAGGCAAAGCCCGTGTTGCACACAACAAAGGTGAATCTTTACCACCTGGCCAACTCATTGACCATGAGGGCAATCCCACGACCGATCCCGTTCACGCCATTCGTGCCCCATTCGGTGCGCTTCGTGCATTTGGTGAGCACAAAGGTTGGGGGCTGGCCTTAGTTTGTGAACTTTTAGGGGGCGCACTGGCGGGCGGACTCACAGTCCATGAATATCCCACCGGCCGCCGTGTGGGTAACGGCATGCTGACGATTGTGATTGATCCCAATAAACTCTCACCAGGATCGGTCTTTGTCGATGAAGCCATGGCCTTTATCGACTGGGTCAAACAATCCCCCGCTGCCCCTAACAGTGAGGGTGTCAAAATCGCTGGAGAGCCAGAGCGTCAAACTCGCATTAAACGCTTAAGAGATGGTATTCCCGTCGATGATAACTCCTGGCAAGAGATCCTACGTGCAGCAGCTAGCCTGAATGTGGATCCACAATTGATTGATCGCCTTGCCCGAGAGTAAGCGGGAATCAACGTTGGCATCAGTGTAGAAACTAAGGTACACATAAGCAGCTGTCAGTCACACCAATTGGTCTGGTGTGACTGACGACTACTTGTATTGGCTTGTGTATTAATTTAAAGCGCAAGCCGGTGCAGGCGGCTCTTTGCCTTTGAGTCGAGCAATTTCTGCTTTGGCTTCATCGGCCTGTGCACGCAATTTTGCCATTTCTTCTGGACTGGTACGATCTGGATTGGAGTAATCCAGCTTCCAGTCAGCATCGTCAGACCAACGTTGAGGCGACTGTACAGTCGTGCGAGGTGCAAACGCCCGTTCCAATAGTGTTAAAGCCATCTCCAGCGTTTCTTGCTGTGACGCTTCATCATGCGGTTTGCCTGCGGCATTGCCCAAAGGGAAGTCACTAAACAAAAAGCGCGGCACGCCACAATACTCTGGAATGTCCTTTGCGCACCCCATAATCACGGTCGAAATTCCATGCGCTTCCAAATGACGTGCAATCAAACTCAAAGTTTGGTGGCAAACCGGGCAATTGGCGACCAGTACCACGGCATCAATCCCATCCTCACGGCAGAGTTCGAGAATTCGTGGGCAATCTGATTCCAAAGTTTGACGCTGACTACGATTGGTAGGCGCACCATAAAATCGAGGGCCTAATTCAAACACCTCTTGCTCTGCGAGTGCACGCATTTTAGGGAGCGGAAACCAACTATTGGCATCGGTCATTGGGCCATGTTGGCGATCAATCGCCACATGTACAATCCGCACGTCATGATCCTCGGAAGTCGAACCAGTGTATACCTCATAGAACTTGGCTTTCGCGTTATACGGCGCCTGAGGCGACTGATCCCCATGCTCTGGATTAAAGGGTGCAGCTGTCGTGATTAAAGCCACGCGGTTTTGCGCCAAAGGTTTTTGTAATGTTGTGAAAGGCACATCTAAATAATGCGCCCAACGATAAGGATTGTCATAGCCAAGTGCCAAATACCAAGCACGCGTTCTGGCCATATAGCTCACCGGCTGATCAGCCTCGGGCGCAAAATCCATCGTATCCATGTTGTCTCCCCCTTATTCTTTTTAAGCGCCTTGTCGGTATGCAGCAATCCGATCTTTAACACCGGGCCGAACCACTGATAAAACCAACTGAGCCAAATCCTCATTGGATTCAGTCTGCCCCAATACGCGATACAAATCGGCACGCGTCTGGGGAGCTAACGCTAGTGCTGCTTCGCGCAAACCTTGAATCGCCTGTGTCAATTTCTCTGGCGCCGCCACGGCATTGGCCATTCCGAGCTTCAAGGCTTCTTGCACATCGACGGTCGCGGCCACTTCTTGAATATTTCTCGCCGCCTCTTGTCCAATACGTTCGCCCAAACGACGCGTTCCCAGCACCAGCCCAAACTTCAAACCTGGCATCCGAAACGTTGACTCAGGCGCAGCCACACGACGCTGGCAGGACATGAATAAATCAACACCTGCCCCGAAGTTTTTACCCTGTGCATAGGCGAGTGTTGCCATCGGACTGGCATACAGTTTCTGTAACAACAATTCAATGCGCACAAACCGCAGCAGCAAATCGCCTTCACTGACCGTATCAAAATCAGAGAAATCAAAACCCGCACAAAAACTCCTGCCCGCGCCTTGTAAAACCAGCGAAGAGGCCTGCGCAGCATGGGCTCGATCGAGTGCATCAGATAACGCTAGCACCAGTTCGTCATTCAATGCATTACGTTTATCGGGACGATTCAATGTCAGTGTCCAGTGACCTTGATCGACAGACTCTAATAAGACGCCACTCATGATTGCGCTCCATCGGCATCGGTCAGACCCGCAAACACCTCGTCATTATGCTCACCCAGCGCAGGTGGACGCAGACGAATCGGGGCTGATTCACCATTAAATCGAACGGGAGACCCAAAAGTGCGAGTTTGCACGCCATTGGGTAATGTCAGCGGCTGCACCCACTCCATATGTTCAACCTGTTCATCAGCCAGCACTTCGGAATATGTATTGATGGGCGCGCAAGGTACACCTGCCTCACGGAATCGAGCTAGCCAAGTGTTGGCATCTTCTTTCAGAAACTCAGCTTCCAAAATGTCGCGCAAGGCAACCTGATTGGCAGCACGAAGCGTCGGACTGGTAAAGCGCTCATCCTCTAACAACTCCGGCATCTTGACGACACCACACACGGATGTCCAAAGCGCGTTGTTACCAGCAGCCATACCGAAGTAGCCACCTTGACAACGAAAGGCTTGATACGGCGCATTACGAGGGTGTGCAGAACCTAATGGCGCCGGATCTTTGCCGCTGCCAAAAAATTCGGATGTTTGTAAAGCGGCAATGCCAAGCGTTGCACCCAGCATCGGCACATCAATGTGGATACCTTCACCTTGTTGCTCAACCTGACGCAGTGCGCAAGTAATTGCATAAGCCGCATACAAACCCGCGCTAAAGTCAGCCAATGGCACACCACACTTCACCGGCGGGCTGTCGGGCTCACCCGTAATGCTCATGATGCCGCTCATCGCCTGAACGGTTAAGTCAAAGCCACCTTCACTGGCACGTGGACCAGTTTGTCCATACGCAGAAATCGAGGCCATCACAAGCTTCGGATTCACTTTTTTAAGGGCGTCAAAATCAATGCCCAAACGTGCCATCACGCCTGGACGATTGTTTTCTAATAAAACATCGGCATCTTTAATGAGCGCTCGGAATTTTTTCAAATCACCCTCGTCTTTCAGATTCAATGTGACAGAGCGCTTATTGCGATTCAGTGACGCAAAGTTCTCACTGTAACCATCCGAAATGGGTGGCCAACTACGCAGCGTATCCCCACCACTGGGATTTTCTACTTTAATCACATCGGCGCCCATGTCTGCCAGTAACATGCCGCAAAACGGTCCAGCCGCCACGTTGCAGAGTTCAATGACGCGCACACCTTCCAGCGCAAGTTTGGTTTGCATAAAAACAGATTCCTTACACGAAGAATGAAAAGACAGGTTGAATCATCTGATCCATTCTAAGCAACCGGCGTACCTGCGCAAACTATCCGATGTTTTTGTTAATAAAAACATGCAGACCCAGCCAGCTCTGATGTTCTGAATCATACAAATAACACGAATGATTCTCAGTTAAAACAAAATAATCAGGATTAGTAGGTTTAATGAAAAATTTCGTGTCTAATGAGTACAGAGCCTTGAGATATATCAAACATTTTTATAATTACAAACAACATAAAGTGTTATCTATCGAAATGCTCAAGTATTATGAGTGACATATAGGAACCACTTTAAATCGTTCCGCCCTATTGTTAGCCTAGAAAAGGAAATCAAAATGAGCACGAATCGTCGCCAGTTCATGAAAGTCTCTGCAATCAGTGTTGCCGCCCTGGCCGGCAGCAAGGTCGCTTACGCACAGCCCATGGTCGCAGAAACCGATCCTCAAGCCATTGCTCTGGGTTACAAAACGGATGCCACCACTGTCGACAAGGCCAAGTTCCCCAAATATCAGGCTGGTCAGGACTGTGCGACCTGTCAGTTGTACACCGCCAAATCTGACAAAGATGGTACCTGTACGATCTTCCCCGGAAAAATGGTGGCTAGCACTGGTTGGTGTAACCTCTGGGTTAAACGCCCTTAATACACTAGATAATTACATCCACGCACAAACGCACTGATGTAAGATGTGGTTACAACCATCGTAATCACCAGTAAAGCCAATCGTGATCATCATGGTTGGCTTCATTTATTTTACGCATTCAATCGCAGTTGCAGTTTCACTATTCAACCACATTGATGGAGTTCCCGATGAAATCTTTCATTTATGCAGCAGGACTGTCTCTGTGTCTGGTGGGTCTGGCACAGGCCGATCAAAAAACCCCAGACTTCGTGAGCACACAAGCTTTCCTTGAAACCTGCAGTGCGAAGGCATCACAGGCTGAGCGAGCATTTTGCTTCGGCTATGCGCAAGGTGTGTACGAAACTTATGTCGTGAGCCGCCACTCAAAAAGAAATCCGCATTTTATTTGTATCGAAGATAAAACGCTCAGCCGCACTCAAGTCTTATCAAACTTTACAAAATGGGTGGATGCCAATCCTCAGCTCAAAGAAAAAACAGCTTCTGACGCCTTATTGCGTTACCTCAGAGCCACCTATCCTTGCAAAACCAAGCGATAAGACCTAGGCAATTTAATCCTAAACTTAGTTGGAGATTCTCATGACGACTTATAAACGTGTTTTGATTGCATTGCCTGTCGCTGCTTTATTTGCGCTGGGCGGATGCACCAACATGTCTTCATCGCAACAATCCACCTTGTCCGGTGGTGCCATCGGTGCAGCCACAGGTGCTGGCATTTCTGCCATTACAGGTGGTGATGCCATTTGGGGTGCCATTGGGGGTGCCGCAGTGGGTTCACTGGGCGGATACATTTACGACCGAGCCGAAGATAAGAAAAAATAATCCTACTCTTACTTAGCAGACGATTAAGTGGCCTGTGCTGTTGCACACGCCAACAAATCAGACCACTTTCGCTGCTTCGAACTTCACAAGCATTCAACAACTTCGCGACCATCCCCTGTTGCACGTAGTGCAATCCATCGCTCCTGATGTTTGTTCTTGTATTATGAACAGATTGTTCTGATATACAAAACCCCTGAATAAAACGTTGACATAAGGAGACAGGCAATGACCTCTACGACTTCCCCGATCAATAGAATCGGACATTGGATTGATGGCCAGATTTACAGCGATCCACAAAGCCGCACACAGGCCATTTACAACCCCGCCACAGGTGAAGTCAGTGGTCAAGTTGAAATCGCCAGCGAACAAACCGTTCAAAAAGCCATTGCCAGCGCTCAAAAAGCTTTCAAAGGTTGGGCGGCGACTCCCGCATTGCGTCGGGCACGCGTCTTACACAACTACCTCAATCTGTTGAATGAAAACCTCGACAAGCTTGCTGCACTGATTACCGCCGAACATGGCAAGGTGTTTTCTGATGCACAAGGCGAAGTCATGCGCGGCATTGAAATTGTCGAATTTGCTTGTGGTGCCCCACAATTGCTAAAAGGCGACTATACCGAGCAAGTCTCCACCAACATTGACAACTGGACGGTTCGCCAGCCACTAGGGGTCGTCGCAGGCATTACGCCCTTTAACTTTCCGTGCATGGTACCTATGTGGATGTTTCCGATGGCATTGGCATGTGGTAACAGCTTCATTCTCAAACCGAGCGAGCGCGATCCGTCCGCTTCACTCCTCATGGCCAGCCTACTTAAGGAAGCCGGATTACCTGATGGTGTTTTTAACGTAATTCAGGGTGATAAGGTGGCCGTGGATACGCTGATTGATGCTCCCGAAGTTCAGGCGCTGAGCTTTGTAGGGTCCACTCCGATTGCCCAAGCCATCTACACACGTTCAGCCAACCAAGGTAAACGTGTACAAGCCTTGGGTGGCGCCAAAAACCACATGGTCGTTCTGCCCGATGCCAATCTAGATGCCGCTGTAGACGGTTTGATTGGTGCGGCATATGGTTCTGCTGGCGAACGCTGCATGGCCATTTCTGTGGCCGTGCTGGTCGGCAACATTGGGGACCGTGTAGTCGAGCGCTTAAAAGAACGCGCGCTCGCCCTCAAAATCGGTGATGGCATGGATGATCGCAGTGAAATGGGACCTGTCATTACCCGCGAGGCACTGGAACGTATCCACAGCTATATTCAAAGCGGCGTGGATCAGGGCGCAACATTAGTTGTTGATGGTCGAGATGTCACAGTGCCTGATCACGAAAACGGCTTCTTTACCGGCGGCACGCTGTTTGATCACGTGACACCTGAGATGACGATTTATCAGGAAGAAATCTTTGGACCTGTGCTGGCTTGCGTACGTTGCAAAACCTTAGAAGAAGCGATCGAACTGATTAATGCACATGCCTATGGCAATGGGGTAGCTCTGTACACCAGTGATGGCCATAGCGCTCGCGAATTCGGTCGACATATTCAGGTCGGTATGGTGGGTATTAACGTTCCCATCCCCGTTCCGATGGCTTGGCACGGCTTTGGTGGCTGGAAAAAGAGCCTTTTTGGCGACATGCATGCGTATGGTGAGGAAGGTGTTCGTTTCTACACCAAACAAAAATCCATCATGCAGCGTTGGCCCGAAACCATTGCAGCTGGCGCAGACTTTGCGATGCCTACAACCAAATAATTCTTGACAAAAAGAGACAAAACGCTCAGAAACGATTATCGTAATGCTGAGTAGTTTGTCTCTGTTTGACATTCGAATTTAAGGGGAAGCGACGCATGGAAAACATAGATCTGATCGTTTTAAAGCGCCTACAAGCATGGCGAGCCAGTGACTTGCGCGCCATGCTTGTGACAGTCACCCGCACTTGGGGCTCCTCACCACGCCCTATCGGATCGATTATGGCTATGGCAGAAAACGGTCAAGTGGTTGGATCGGTTTCTGGTGGCTGTATCGAAGACGACTTAATCGCATCCTTTACACGCAGAGATCCACAAACTGGGCACACTGAACGCCAGATGGAAGGCTTACCAAAAACTTTACGTTACGGTATTAAAGCTGACGAAGCACATCGCTTTGGACTGCCCTGTGGTGGTACGTTAGAACTGGTGCTGGAATTCAACCCAGATGCAGATCAACTCCTTGAACTTATAGAGCAACTCGATCAGGGCACGCTCGTGCTGCGACAGCTAGATCTGCAGACCGGTGAAAGTGCTCTTGAAACCACGCAAACTGTACAAAGCCTCAAACTAAACGAACAGACCCTACAAAACTGCTTTGGTCCAAGTTATCGAATGCTGTTGATTGGCGCAGGTCAATTGGCAGAATATGTGGCAACCATGGCCATTTTTAATGGATTCACAGTCACCGTTTGTGATCCTCGACAAGAATATGCAGCGGGTTGGAGCACCACCAACATCACCCAAATGAGCGACTGGCCTGATGATGCAGTCAGACTCTTCAAACCAGATCGTCGCACCTGTATTGTGGCGCTCACACATGACCCTAAACTGGACGATGCAGCGCTCATGGAAGCCTTGGAAACTGAGGCTTTCTATATTGGTGCAATTGGCTCCAGAGCCAATAGTGAAGCGCGTCGACAGCGCATGATCGAGCATTTCGATATCACGCCTGAATCACTCGAAAGACTACGCGGCCCCGTCGGGCTTTACATCGGCAGCAAAACACCACCTGAGATTGCGGTGAGCATCATGGCAGAAATTTTAGCAGTCAAAAACGGCGTGGCCTTAAGCAAAGACCAAGACGTGGCACATGCTAAAGCGATCCAAGAGTCAAAAAACATCTTTGAGCATTCCGCTTAAAACTTAACTGCTGATTCTTGATCCTCACCACTTGAGGCTTAATATTCAGCATTTGACTCTTAAGATTCAGTTTTTAAAGCTCTATAAACACACAGGAATCCCGAAGGATCCCTGTGTGTTTATGTACAACTTTAAAGGCAAAGGTTAAAGCTATTCTTCAAAACTTACTTCATGTTCATCAAGTGAGGCAGGAAGGTCACGATTTCTGGGAAAGAGACCAGAATCGCAATCACAATCACCTCAGCGATAAAGAACGGTGCAATGCCTTTAAAGACATCATTGAGCGGAATATCTGGCCGCACCCCATTCACCACAAAGCAGTTCAAACCAATTGGTGGCGTAATCAAACAAACCTCAGCCATCTTCACGGCAATGATCCCAAACCAGATTGGGTCGTAGCCCAACGCGGTCACAGCGGGATACACAACCGGTAAGGTCAGCATTAGCATCCCGATCGCGTCCATGAACATCCCGAGAATCACATAGAAGATCAGAATACCAATCAAAATCCAGATGGGTTCCACAGGTAGGGCCACAATCCAGCGAGCAAAGGCATCGGGCAATCCCGCAAAACCTAAGAACCGCACAAAGACTAAAACCCCCCAAATGATCGAGAAAATCATCACAGTCAGCTTAGCTGTTTCCATCAGCGCATCATTGAGCTGTTTGGTGCGCATGCCTTTGGTCAAAGCCACAACAAAGATCACCCCTGCACCCAGTGCACCTGCTTCTGTGGGTGTGGCCCAGCCTTCATACATCGCAGTAAAGATGATGACGATGACCAGCACCGTTGGGAAAGTACCCGGCAATGATTTAGTCCGCTCTTTCCAGGTAAAGCCGCGAATCGGTTTACCAAGCTCTGGCTTAATGGCAACCATCACAACAATAATCGCCATGTACACTAAGGCAGTCACAATCCCTGGCAAGAAACCCGCAACCAGCAAAGCCCCCACCGATTGCTCCACGATAATGGCGTACAACACCAAAATCGCGCTCGGCGGAATCAAGGCTGCCAGCGTTCCACCTGCAGCCACCACACCTGCGGCAAGCTTGGGACTATAGCCAGACTTCAGCATATCGGGAATGGCAATTCGTGCAAACACTGCCGCTGTGGCTGTACTGGCACCTGACACGGCTGCAAACCCTGTTGCCGCGACCACAGTCGCGACTGCAAGCCCACCGGGCAGCCACCCTAGCCACTTCCGGCCGGCATCAAACAGCGCCTCCGTAATCCCAGCGTGAAAGGCCAGATAACCAATTAAAATAAACATGGGCAGAACGCTCAAAGAATAAGACGTCCCTTTTGAGTGAGGAATCGAACCGGCCATTCCCAACCCAGATTCCCAACCAATCATGGAGACCAAACCCAGCGTTCCGACTAAAGCAGCCGCCAAATAGACTCGCATCCCTAAAAACACCAACACCACTAAGGCGATGATGCCGATCACACCAATCGTCAAACTATCCATTTTTATCGCCCTTTTTTGATGCTTCAATTTGTTGCAAAGCCTGCTCTTCTTCGCTGTACACCAGCGGCACAACCACAGGCGTGGCATTCGGATGCAAAACTAGGCGCCAATATCCGATACTCTGGATCAATAAGCGCAAGAACAACAGCACAAACGAGATCGGCACAACCAGTTTGGAAGGCCAGAATGGATACTCCATATCAATCGTGCTATCGCCGCTCTCATACGAACGAACAAAGTGTTCCCAACTGAAATAAATCAGAATACCAATGAGGAACAAGGGGATAAATGTGGTTATAAATTCAACCACCCAACGCATGCGACCCTTCATCAAACGGACAAACAAATCCATACGCACGTGCCCGTCCAGTCGCTGACAATAAGCAATGCCCATAAAGACAAAAGTCGCCATCAACAACTCAACCATGTCGATGTAACCATCGAGTTGACTGTCAAACAGCTGACGCCCTAGAACCTGAACGACCCCCAGTCCCATCAGGATTGAAATCGCGATCGCAGCGATCAGATCAAACAAATCTTCCGCTTTTGCAAGCCATCGGTCAGCCCACAATAAACCTTCCGGCCCTTGCTGCTCAGACGGTGATGTATTTTGTATTTGCATAAGACAACTCTATGAGGTGAAACAGGCGGCTTGCCGGTTGACACCGGCAAGTCGCTCAAGGACAAAGAAGTCCTTTTTTGCTGCAAAGCATGGAACTGATTCAAAAAAATGATCAGTTTTTCTTATTTTCCTTGAGCCTTGGCAGTTTCAAGAATCACATCGATGAGCTCTTGGCCATCAAAACGTTTCTTGTTGGCCTCAATCCACTCATCCCAGACAGGCTTAGCCGCAATCTTACGGAACTCTTCGAGCTGCTCTGGGCTATATTTCACCTCAATGAGCTGCTCACGGAATTCAGGTAAGTTCTTTTTATCGATTTCTTGATAAGCCTTGGCCTGCACTTCATAGACTTCATCGAGCAGATCTTTAGTCAACTGCTGATACTGAGGTGGGAGTTTATTGAAGGCGGTTTTACTGAAGACCAGTGGGCAAGCGGAAGTACCAGGGGCCATGTTGGAGGTAAACCACTTAGACACTTCAGGCAGTCGATAAGCTGCGTGTGAGTATGTGTACGGGAAGGAAGCTGCATCCATCGTGCCACGATCCATCGAGGTGTAAACCTCGGTTGCCGTGGTTGTGGTTTTTCTGGCACCTAGTTTGACCATGGCATCACCTAAGCCACCACCGGCACGCACACGCTTGCCTTCCCAGTCTTCCAGTTTATGTGGCGGTTCACCCACACCCATAAACTCATACTGGGGCATCAGGGCACCGGCATACACGAAAGCATCCCACATATCCATGTCTTTTTGCAGTGCTGGATGTGCAAAAAGCTTCTTACGTGCTTCAACGTTCACGTCCCAATCACCCAAAGGCAGGAAGGGCAATGAGAACACCATAAAAGCTGGGTTTTTTCCAGGGTGGTAGAAGTTGCAGAAGTATGCGCCTTCGACTGCACCCATCTTCACGCTGTCCAGGTTCTCACGGTCTTTTGAAAACTGTTCACCATAACCAATCGTGATATTGAACTTACCGTCTGTTTTCTCTTTCACCTTTTGAGCCAGATATTCACCACCAGCCGTAAATGCACGTGGGTTACCCCACACTGAAATTCGCCAGTTCACCTCCGGGCCATCCACTTCTGCAGCATAGGTGGGCACTGCTGCCAATGTAAATCCTGCGGCTAACGCGCCAACCAAAAGTTTTTGGGCATTTCTCATTATCTAGTCTCCTACTTATTGTGAAATCCAAGAATCACGCAAAATCTCGTGTGATTACTGTGATCTTGACGGGTACAGAACGGACATCATCCAGCCCACTTTCTGATCAACGATCAACAGGCATGGGCTGATTACTGAAAAATCCTAGCATTACGAATGACTCCGCATTAGTGGGGAAATCCCTTGAAGCCGCAAAACTCATTGTCTGAAAATGCGTCAAACCCTACATCCACAAGCACTTACGAAAAAGCAATTGAAATTAAAAATTTTAAAATTTCGAGGTTTGCAAATTTTTTTACATGCGTTACCCTAAATAAGGTCAACAACCAATACAAGTCAAAAATTCAGACAGACAAGCCAACAAACCAGATCGTGCTGTTTTGAATCACGGGGTTTGAACCGCCTCTTTCTGAGGTCTCATTCAGATTTGCTTTTTGCTTTTTCTGCTTCTTTGCACTTTTGCAGTCATTTCCATTAAAGCATTGCCCGCTTCCACTCAGCACACGCTAATCTGACCGTACGAGGTCGTTCAACACCCGCACGCAGCCTTGCTATTTGCAATGCGATTTTTCCTGTCAAACCGGAGAAAGTCTGTAACGGCTCTGTCATGAATTCATTTCAATCATGAAAAAATCAAAAACCATGCACAAAACTCTGCTCGCCATTTCGGCCGCAGCGCTGGGCACATTGACACAATCTGCAATGGCAGCTGATTGTGGGGAAGTCAGTATCGCCGAGATGAACTGGCCTACTGCACAACTGGCAGCCCATGTAGACCGCTTTATTCTTGAGCACGGTTATGGCTGTGACGCACATATTGTGCCGGGTGACACAGTCCCCACAGCAACCTCCATGTCAGAGAAAGCACGTCCGGATATTGCACCCGAAATGTGGATGAACATGGTGCAAGAGCCTTTACAAAAAGCCGTCGATGCTGGACGCCTCGTAATTGCGGGAGACATTCTTGAAAACCCAGCAGAAAACGCGGGTGAAGGCTGGTGGATTCCACAATACATGCTCGATAAAAATCCAGAACTCGCCACCATTGAAGGCATTAAAAAGCATCCTGAGTTGTTTGCAGACCCCGAGAATCCGGGTCGTGCTTACATGCTGGGTTGCCCTTCAGGTTGGACCTGTCAGATTGCGACAGATAATCTGTACAGAGCATTCAAGATGGATGATGCAGGTTTTAACCTTGTCGACCCTGGTTCTGGTGCCGCCATGGCAGGCGCCATTGGTCGCGCTTACAACCGAGGCGAAGGCCTCTTGACATACTACTGGGCACCCACATCCGTGTTGGCTCGATATGACATGGCCAGAGTTGACTTCGAAGTCGACCATGATCCCGAGTCATACGATGCCTGCATTTCACAGGCGGATTGCCCCAACCCAGCCCCAAACAATTTTCCTGTCAGCGAAATTAAAACCGTTGTGGCCACCTCATTTAGCAACAACAACCCTGAAGTCATGACTTACCTTAAAAACCGTGTCTGGCGTGGTCAGGATTACAACGAAATGTTGATGTTCATGGAAGACACCCAAGCCGATGGTGAAGTGGCCGCCGAAGAGTTCTTCAACAACTACGAAGATTCATGGCGCGCTTGGTTGCCAGAAGATGTTGCGCAACGCGTCAAGGATGCGCTGTAAGACAAGACAGTCCGGGCGGTGCGGTTTGCTCTTGAGCACCGCACCGCATTTTGTCGGCTTTTGGAAACACATATGATTTGGTCCAACAAATTCCCCCAAATTAATAGTCAAACACTACGTGAATTATCACGCTCCATCGATCAGAGCTACTTACAGTTCTCGCGCGAATATGGGGATTTCATTGAAAGTCTTTTTAATCCCCTGCTTCATTTTTTAGTCTGGTTTGAAAAACTCTTACTAACCAATCCGTGGTGGGTCGTTATTGTGGCTGTCGCAGCCATTAGTTATCTCGCAGCACGCAGCTGGAAACTGACGACAGGCGTCGTCATTGCATTGGGCGTCATCGGCTTATTTGGCATGTGGGACAACACCATGCGCACCATGGCCATGATTATTGTCTGCGCCCTCTTATCAATCATCGTCGGGATTCCGATCGGCATTGTGATGGCCCGTTCAGAGCGAGCCAAAAATGCAATTCTGCCAGTTCTAGACGTCATGCAAACCATGCCCAGCTTCGTTTACCTGATTCCGGTCGTCATGTTGTTAGGCATTGGGCGCATCCCCGGTTTAATCGCTGTTGTGATTTATGCCATTTCACCAGTGATTCGTTTAACCAACCTAGGCATCCGTTTAGTTGACAAAGAAGTTCTGGAAGCCGCTGATGCTTTTGGTGCAAGCCGTTTACAAAAACTACTGCGTGTGCAACTCCCGTTAGCACTTCCAAACATCATGGCTGGTATTAACCAAACCATCATGATGGCATTGGCTATGGTTGTGATCGCCTCCATGATTGGCGTACGAGGTTTGGGACAACCTGTCCTACAAGCCGTGACCAACCAGTATTTCGCACTGGGTCTCTTTAATGGCGCAGCCGTCGTCATTCTCGCAATCATCTTTGACCGTATCACGCAAAGCTTTGGTCGACGTTTACAGCGTCATCAACAAGGAGGTGAACATGTCAGCTGACATCATCATTTCAATTCGTCACCTCTACAAAGTCTTTGGGCGACATCCGCAACGAGCCATGAAGATGTTGCGCGAAGGCTTGAGCAAAGAAGAAATTCTGGAAAAAACAGGCCATGTGGTGGGCTTAAGCGATGTGAATCTAGAGATGGAGCGTCACAAGATTCAAGTTGTGATGGGACTCTCAGGTTCTGGAAAATCTACGCTGATTCGTCATTTAAACCGTCTGATTGCCCCCACGGAAGGAGAAATCCTTGTCGATGGTGACGATGTGTTAAAGATGGATGACAACGCATTACGAGATTTTCGGCGTTTTAAGATTTCTATGGTGTTTCAACGGTTTGCACTCTTTCCACACCGCACGATCCTAGAAAACATTGGTTATGGCCTTGAAAACCAAGGGCTCGCAAAAAACCGCATCCGCGATATCAGCATGCAATGGCTAGAACGAGTCGGACTCACTGGATTTGAAACACACTATCCAACCCAACTGTCTGGTGGCATGCAACAACGAGTCGGGTTGGCCAGAGCTTTAGCGACCGATGCAGACATTTTGCTGATGGATGAGGCTTTTTCTGCGTTAGATCCGCTCATTCGCACAGAAATGCAAAACATCTTGCTAGACCTTCAAAACGAACTCCAAAAAACCATCGTGTTTATTACGCACGATCTCGATGAAGCTTTACGCATCGGAGAAAACATCGCGATTTTGCGTGATGGGGTGATTGTTCAAAACGATGTTCCACAGAACATTCTCCTCAATCCTGCAGACAGCTATGTCGCCAGCTTTATGAAAGACATTAACCGTGCACGGGTTCTGCAGGTTCAATCCGTAATGAGTGCGGCACGTCCAGAAGATACCGGCCCACGCGTTCGTGGCACCACAACCATTGAAACCGCACTGCAAATCTTTGCCGAAAGTAGCAGCGATCATTTGATTGTGGTGAATCGTCAAGATGAAGCCATCGGCCACTTGAATGTAGAAGACATGATTCGTGGCATGCGACGCCCTTCACAAACGGATATTGCACAGGCAGATGCAAGCGTCTAACAGTCAAACCACGCCAACCTGAAATCATTTCAGACGGACGAGCACAGGCCATCTTAGCAACCTAATCTTGATGGCCTGTGCCTTATATCTAACTCACCCTCTAGCAGTCATCGAATTGGCTTTAGATACCTAATCGAGTGGGTCTAAATTGATATAGCAAGCCTGCACCTTCGCTGTTACTATTGAAGCCAACACGAACTAAGCAACTTAGACAAAATCCTGAGATAAAGCGCCTGACAGATAGCTCAAGCATTCCTGTGTAGTTTTTGTGCATTTATTTTGTCGAACCGCTATGCAAGAAAATCGCAATGAATTTCAATACGAGTAACAATACTTTCAGGCAGTTATTAGGTAACGGTTTAATCTACCGTGTGCCACCTTTTCAGCGCGATTATTCTTGGACTGAAGATGAGTGGGACGATCTCTGGCAAGACATCACAGCCCTTTATGAAGACGAAGGCGAGCCTGCACACTATATGGGCTACCTCGTCCTTCAATCCTCTGACAACAAACGTTTCGACATTATCGATGGACAACAACGCATCACGACAATCAGCGTGATGATTTTGGCGGGTCTGTCCTACTTGAAAGATCTCATTGCTTACGATCTAGATGCCGAGAATAATCAGCGCAGAAAAGAACAATTCCAAAACAGTTATATCGGTTATGTTGACCCAGTTTCGCTCATTCCACGCGCAAAACTTGAACTCAATCGTCACAACAACAAGTTTTACCAAACCTATCTCGTGCCACTGGAAGTTCTGCCACAGCGCAATTTAAATGCATCTGAGCATCAATTGCGCAAAGCTTTCCACTGGTTTAAAGAACGCATTTCGCAGCGTTTCGAACGCACGACAGATAGCGGACAACAGTTTGCCGCCATGCTGGATTCATTGGTCGACAAACTATTTTTCACCGTGATAACCGTTACAGACGAGCTCAACGCATTCAAAGTCTTTGAAACCTTAAATGCCCGTGGCGTACGTCTTTCTGCAACTGATTTATTGAAAAACTATCTATTTTCAGTCATCAGTAGTGGCGAATTGCACGACATAGAGATCCGTGCGCTTGAAGATCGTTGGGAACGGATTGTGGGTTTACTTGGAAGCGAAAGTTTCCCTGAATTTTTGCGCATTTATTGGAATAGCCGACACCGCTTAGTTCGTAAATCTGATCTCTTTAAAACAATCCGACGGCATGTCACCACAAGAGAAGAGGCTTTTTCGCTGGTTAGAGAACTCGATTATTCAGCTGAGGTTTATGCGGTATTGCGTGATCCTATGCACAGGGACTGGCATTTGGAAGAACGTGAAGCCTTGCAGCAACTTCTTATGTTTAATGTCCGCCAACCTCTGGCAATGCTTATGACCTGCTATCGGCATTTTTACGAACATCAACGTGAAAATTTCAGGCGGATTCTACGCGCCATTTCAGTCGTCTCACTACGCTATAACGTCATTTGCGGACTACCAAGTCACGAACAAGAGAGGGTCTACAACAGCATTGCGCGCAAATTAACGATTGGCGAACACACCGATATTCATGCCGTCTTCTCTGCACTGCAGGAGGTTTATCCCAAAGATCCGGTTTTTAAGGCTGCATTTACAACAAAAACACTAAAAACAACGAATAGTCGCAACAAAAAAGTCGTACGCTACATTCTTTTCGCATTGGAAAAACAACGCTCTGGCCAATGCTTTGATTTTGAAAGTAGCCGCTATAACCTTGAACATATTCTTCCTGAACATCCATCTGAAGATTGGAATTACATGGATGAAACGCAGCAAGATCGTTGCATCTATCGATTAGGCAATATGACACCGCTAGAAGCAGATACAAATAGAGATCTAGGTAACGGTAGCTTCCAAAGCAAAATCACAGCATATCGAGAGAGTCAATTTCAAATCACACGAAGCGTGGCAGAAAAATACACATCGTGGGATGAGAGCAAAATAGAGGCACGCCAACGAAGCATGGCAGATTTGGCGGTAACTATCTGGAAAATTCAATAAATCAATTGTTCTTGGTCTTCAAATCTTGAGCAAACCAGCCGCGCATCCTACGCCCGTATGCGCAGCATCGTGCGCTAGTCAAGCGGCTTAACCATTTTGCGTGGATCATCCTGATTCTCGATGTAACGCAGCAAGGTTTCGATATTTGCCCGGCTGCCAACACTGATCAGGGCGTAAGCACTGTTCCAGAAGTACGGTTTCCAGTAAAATGGGGCCAACTCCGCTGCGAACTCTTTACGCATGTGCCGGGCTGATACGGATTTCAGGCTGCGCACCAGGTCGGACGGTTTGACTGTCGGCGGTGCTTCAAACAGCAGGTGAACATGATCGGCCTCACCGCCAAACTCCACCATTTCACAGCGCCATTTGATCAGCAGGTCACGCATCAGGCTATCAAGCCTGTTCAGCATGGGTGCCGACAGACATTTATGCCTATACTTCATTGACAGAACCAAATGGTAATAAAGTCTGTATGCACTATGACTGCTGGTTCTTAGTGTTGCGTTATTCATATTGATCATCCAAAATATCAATCATGAATAAGGCAATGATACGCACTGACAAGTGGCCACTGCAAGCCACCGCTCAGCAAAAAGAGCTGATGCGCCTGACTCTCCACGAGTACAGGGCGTTTTGTCGTGCTGTGTCTATTATCATCCTGAATAATTGGCCGGCGCTTTGCCAGGCAGATAGCTTTTGCGCAGCAACTGAGCGCCTGATTCACCCGACCGCAAAAAATCCTGAAACTCGACACACCTATTTCCAAAAGCGCTTCTACAAGTTCCCATCGTATTTGCGCCGCGCTGCGATCGAGTTCGCCAAGGGGCAGGTTTCGTCCTATCTGACGCGCTACGCAGCCTGGCAACGAGGCGAGCGCAAAAGCCGAACCGCCAAGCCACCCGTCTTCAATGCAGACTCTGGCTGTTATCCGGCTATGTACCGTGGGCAGCTGTTCAAGTTTAACGAGGACTACACTCGCGCATACCTGAAGCTGTGGGATGGTAAAGAATGGTTGTGGCATGAGATGGGAATCAAGAAGGTGCGTCAACGCCACCTTCAAAACACCATACAATCGCCCAGCCTGATCGTCGGCAAACACTGCCATCTGTCGGTACCATTCAGCATCAAGAAAGTTTCACTCCCTTCCAGTGAGCATATCTGTTCCGTGGATGTCGGCATCAACACGCTGGCCGTTGCCAGCATCGTTTCCAAAAACGGCACTGTCGCTGCACGGAGATTTTTTCATCCGGCAGCGGACATAGACCGTCGCGATAAGTGCTGCACCCTGATCCGGGCAAAGGCACGCAAAACAGCCAAGCTCTCGCAAGGCTTTTGTAGCACCCTGTACCGCAAGGTGCGGCATTATAACGAGCATATTGCTCAAACTGTTTCTAGACAGCTGGTGAACTTCGCCCTTGAACAGGGCGCGGACGTCATTGTTTTGGAAAACCTCAAAGGATGGCGACCAAAGGCTGTGGCCAAACGCTCAAGCATGAAACAGCGCTTTCACGCATGGACTCATCGCCGGCTTGCCACGCTTATCGAGCAAAAGTTCACCGAGGTGGGCGGCAAGGTGGTTTACGTGTATGCCCGTGGCACATCCTCATGGGCCTTTGACGGCTCTGGCCGCGTTAAGCGCAATCCAAAGCAGTACGAACTGGTCACGTTCGCCAGTGGCAAGCAATACAACGCCGACCTGAATGCCAGCTACAACATTGGTGCCCGTTACTGGGCATGGAAACTCAAGCTGACCCACCGAAAGGATGGGCAGTTGCCAGCAGACAGAAGCTCTGCCGGCAAACCGAGAATACCGGTCACGCTCTCAACCCTTTGGAATAACTCCAAAGGTCATCGCGGAGCGAGAAGCCCCTTATCATGCGCAGCATGATGAGAGGGTGTATTCACACTGCCACAATCACAATACAAATTAGCCAGACATGACTCAGACTATGGAGACGACGTAAAACCACTTGCGCGCAGTTCATCCTCACAGGCATGATAAGCACCATCACAATTTAAAAGTAAGCACGACATTCCTTCAGGAGGATTGATATGTTAGATCTTCAGGGCAAAGTCGCCTTGGTGACTGGTTGCGGAACCCGCGAACAAGGCTGGGGCAACGGAAAAGCCATCGCCGCTTTATTGGCTCGACAAGGTGCCAAAGTCTTTGGTGTTGATTTACAGCTTGATGCAGCTCAGGTCACAGCAGACATCATTCGCGAAGAAGGGGGTGAAGCCGAAGTGATGGCGTGCGATGTGACGGATACTGAACAAGTTCAGGCCATGATCAAAGCCTGCATGGATCGCTTTGGACGTATCGATATTCTGGTCAATAACGTCGGACGTTCTGAACCAGGCGGACCAGTCGAACTGACTGAAGAGGTTTGGCAAGATCAGCTTGATCTAAACGTCTCATCAGCCTACCTCACATCTAAATACGTTTTGCCGATCATGGAAGAACAAGGCTCTGGATCGATCGTCAACATTTCCTCTGTAGCCGGATTGCGCTACATCGGCAAACCCCAAGTTGGTTACGCAGCGGGTAAGGCTGCCCTCATGCAGTTCACAAAAACCACAGCGGTCATCTACGCAAACCGAGGCATTCGTCTGAATTGTGTCGCACCCGGCCTAATGTTTACACCTCTTGTCGAGCGATTGGCCAACAAATATGCAGGGGGTGATTACGATGCCTTTGTGGCACACCGCCACCAACAGGTTCCCATGGGTAAGATGGGCGATGCTTGGGATGTCGCCAATGCCGTTTTATTCCTTGCCAGCGATGAAGCCCGCTACATTACGGGACAAACACTCGTAGTCGACGGGGGGATTACCAGCGCCACGCCCTAAAATCGCGTCACAATCTCTGAGAATTTCACTCAGGATTATTGATTAATTCACAGCCATCCGTGTGATGGCTGTTTCTTTGTGCATCTAACTTCTGAGCATATTTCCAAAAATTATTTGGAAACGCTTCAATATGCCGATATAGTGACATGTGTTTAAAATCTACCGATGGAGTCATGAATGAAATTTGAGACTTTGGCTGTACATGCAGGTTACTCGCCTGAACCGACCACCAAATCAGTCGCCACACCCATTTATCAGACTGTTGCCTATGCGTTTGACAGTGCCCAGCATGGTGCCGATCTCTTTGATTTAAAAGTACCTGGTAATATCTACACTCGGATCACCAACCCAAGTTGTGATGCACTTGAGCAACGTGTTGCAGCACTCGAAGGTGGTATCGCAGCCCTGTCGGTGGCTTCTGGCATGACCGCCATCACATACGCCATCCAAACCATCGCAGAAGCAGGCGACAACATCATCTCAGCCAGCACCCTGTATGGCGGGACATACAACCTCTTTGCGCACACCTTCCCACAACAAGGGATTGAAGTGCGATTTGCTGATGCACGCGATCCCGCGAGCTTTGCACAACACATTGATGAGCGCACCAAAGCCATTTTCTGTGAATCCATCGGCAACCCCTTAGGCAACGTCACAGATATCGCTGCACTTGCTGAAATTGCCCATTCCCATGGTTTGCCACTCATTGTGGACAACACCGTACCCAGCCCCTATTTGCTGCGTCCGATTGAGCATGGCGCTGACATCGTGGTTCATGCCCTCACCAAATACATGGGTGGTCACGGAACGACCCTGGCTGGCGCAATTATCGACAGTGGCAACTTCCCATGGGCTGAACACAAAGAACGTTTCAAACGTCTGAACGAACCCGACGTCAGCTATCACGGCGTGGTCTACACCGAAGCCTTGGGCAAAGCCGCTTACATTGGTCGTGCTCGTGTAGTGCCACTGCGCAACACCGGGGGTGCCCTTTCGCCGTTTAATGCGTTCCAAATCATGCAAGGGATTGAAACACTGCCCTTGCGCATGGATCGTATCTGCGAAAACGCACAGGCCTTGGCACAATTCTTGCAAGATCATCCGAAAGTCGAATCGGTTCAGTACGCTGGTTTGCCAAACCACCCCGACCACGAATTGGTGCAACGTCAAATGAATGGCAAAGCCTCTGGCATCTTGTCCTTTAATCTGAAAGAGACCTCCGATGACGCCCGTGCCGCTGGCGCCCGCTTCTTGGATGGTCTGAAACTTTTCACACGCTTGGTCAACATCGGTGACAACAAGTCACTGGCGACACACCCAGCTTCCACAACACACCGTCAGCTCAATCCGGAAGAGCTGGCACTCGCAGGTGTCAGTGAAGGCATGGTTCGTTTGTCCATCGGTATTGAAAACATCGAAGACCTGAAAGCCGATCTGGCTCAAGCGCTTGAGAACGTTTAATCGTTCATAAAAAACAGTGCGGGCACACCTTCGGGTCGTGCCCGTTGTTTTTTATGCGTCCTTCTTCATAAACCTCCCCATCAAATCGCCCAAAACCCCTGCCTTACGATAAGATCGGGCTTCAGTCTTCTCTTTACTCTTTTTGCTAAGGCTCGTTGTCACATGCCATTGAGCAATTTCTTACGGCGCTTGGATCGTCTGCGCCGCCGCTCCACATTGGGTTTAGCAACTCGCCTCAACCGCTGGTTGGGTCACAGTCGACATCTCACCGAGACACGTTTACCGAACGAAGATGTCCGACAAATCCTCGTTGTTCGCAACAACAAGCGAATCGGCAATATGTATTTTTTGTTGCCTTTTATCCGCGAAGTCAGACACGCTTACCCCAATGCCCAGATTGATCTCATGATCATCCATCAAGGACAAAGTCGTATCTTTTTGAATTTAGGTTTACGACACACCTTTGTGTCGCAGTTTGCGTTTGCAACATTTTTACCGTTCCTCAAAACGATGCGTAAGGTGCGACATAACGTCTACGACCTGTTGCTCATGCCACATAACTCGGCCAGTGACACACTAATTTGCGCATTTATTCATGCACGCAACAAAGTCGCTTTCCATGATGGCAAGACAGTGGGTGTATTTCGGCATGCGATCCAACAAACACCTGCTTCACACCATGCTGCCCTATCACCACTCACAATCTTAAGTGCATTGGGTCATTCGGTGGGCCAAGTCTCACACACGATTGAATTCACCGAACGAGAGCAAGAAAAAGCCTGGCAGACCGTGAGCATCCTTCAAGCGGATGCACCTTGGTGTTTTGCGTATTTCCGAGGTGCTCGGGGTAACAAGATTATTGATGATGCAACTTGGCACACAATTCGTCAGAAGTTTGATGAAGCGACTCATCACAATACCCAATGGGTTGAGATCCTCAGTCCAGATATCACGACCCCGTTGACACCGGAAACAGTCACTTTTGCGAGTGCTGATTTACGTGAGCTCGGCGCCGTGCTCAGCGCGATGGATTTATTTGTCTGTGGCGATACCGGCCCACTGCATTTGGCCGATGCGGCCAATGCTCGCTGTGTCGGCCTTTATACCGCCACCAGTCCCATCCATTACGGTGTACTCAATGATAAAAGTATCAATGTGACCGACATAGACAACCTTGATGCGCAAGCGATTGTGCGGCAAATCACAGATTCTCGTGCTTCAAACAACACATGACAACCTCACTGACCGAGTCTAATCAACCTCCTATCCAACACGAGGCTCTGCTTTGAAAATCTTTTACGGCTGGAAAATGGTCGGTGCAGCGGCTTTGCTGCAAATCATGCAAGCCATGCTCTTGCATCAGGCGTTCGGTGCTTACCTAGCAGTGCTCACAGTCGAAATGGAATGGAGCAAGACATCGGTTTCGGGTGCTTCAGCACTCTTGTCTGCTGAAGCAGCGATTCTTGGTCCAGTTCTAGGGTATTTTTTAGATAAATTTGGGGCTCGCGGTGTCATCATGATGGGTGCCGCCCTATTTGGAACTGGTTTTATCTATTTAAGCCAGATTGACACCTTAGGTGAATTCTATCTAGCCATCGGAATTGTCGCCGTCGGCGCCTCCATGGCAGGCTACTTTCCTTTAAACGTTGCCGTCATCAACTGGTTTGAAAAAAAACGTGCCCGTGCTTTGTCAGTCGTTGGACTGGGATTTGCGCTGGGTGGTGTATTTGTTCCTATCATTGCCGGCGCCATCCAAGCGTTTGGTTGGCGTGAAACTGCCATGGGCAGTGGCCTATTGGTTCTTCTGGTTGGATTACCCCTTGCTAGTCTGTTTCGTCATCGCCCCGAAGATTATGGCGAAGTCGTGGATGGTAAAAACTTTCAGGCTAAACAGCAGCGACACGCAAAACAAACTGACCTCGCACCAGTCGAAGCTAACTTCACGGCCAAACAAGCCCTACGCACACGGGCTTTCTGGCTTTTAGCACTGGGGCATGGCATTGCATTAATTGTGGTGGCTTCCGTCAACACGCACGCCATTAACCACATGCGCATTGCACTGGATTACACCATTGCACAAGCGTCATATTTCATTATGCTCATGACAGCCTGTCAGGTCTGTGGTGTGCTATTCGGTGGTTATCTAGGCGATAAATTCGACAAGCGTAAGGTCGCTTCTCTCTGTATGCTTTTACATGCCAGCGCCATGCTATCACTCACTTATGCGACCGGCGCAATTGAATTGGTGTTTTTTGCAGTCGGTCACGGATTGGCTTGGGGTATTCGCGGACCCTTCATGCAAGCCATTCGGGCAGACTACTTTGGACGCCGCGCCATCGGCATGATTCTGGGTTTATCGGCAGGCATTACTGCACTCAGCCAATCAATCGGTCCACTGTTGTCCGGCGCATTGGGTGATGCCACAGGCAACTATCGAGTGGCTTTCACGGTCTTATCCATTATTGCGCTCTTTGGTTCTTTGGTATTCTGGTTAGCCAAACGTCCGCAAGATCCCAATATTCCAGAAGTTCCGCTTCGAGCGGCTGTATCCTGAACTCACTAGCCTATGACATCATATCTAGTAAGCACCTTGTAACAATTTGAAACAACTTTCGAAGATTCTGTAATACCTTTGAAACAGCTTTAATCGCACAATGGAATCGTCCAATCAACACAACGAACAAAGGAGTTCTCTGATGCGTAAAGCAACTTATATCCGCCCCCTCATCGCTGGTTTGGCGCTCACACTCGCCAGTGGCGTTGCCATGGCACAAGGTCATGGCAAGAAACACGATGGCGAATTCCACAGTCAACGTGGCGGCCAAAATTGCCAACAATTCAAAAAACACGGTGACCGCGGTTTTAAAATGGGCGCTGGCATGCAAATGCAATTACCTGCACCCGTGCTTGAACAGCTCAAGTTGACGGATGCACAAAAGCTGAAATACCACGATGCTCAAACAGCCTCAAAGGCAATGTTCGACGCCAATCGTGAACGCATGCAGAAATTACGCAAAGCCGACAAAGAGGCTGCACCCAACTTTGATCCTAAGGCCATGTTTGAACAACAAAACGAGCGTTTCGCACAATTCCAGAAATCTCGCGAAACAATCCAAGGTCAATGGTTAGGATTCTGGGACAGCCTGTCTGCCGATCAACGGTCCATCATTCAGACACATTACAAAGATCGATTTGAGCAAAGAAAAGCACGTGGTGAGCGTAAAGGCGGCAAACGCGCAGCACAACAGGCCTCATAAAACACTCAAACGTCTTCTCATTGAGTGATCTTGATGCTCGGGCATCTCACGATGTCCGAGCATTTTTAATTTAGAACTGGTCTTAAACGTCGACATCCTCGTTGTACGGCAAATCATCCTGATCGACACCGACATAATCTGGCTCGGGTAGAACAGGCAACTGATAGGCCAACACACTCGTGCGTCCTTGCAAATACGCTTTCACCACTCGATGCATACCATCCGTTAGTCATCCCTCTGAGCAAAGAATGATGGGATATCGCAGATCACTCGCCTGCACCAAACGCATGTGATCCGCAATGGATTGACAAGTGGGTGGGTTGGTTTCATCTTGGTACCAATACGGTTCATCCAACTCCTTGATCTGATCAAGTGGCCAATCAACCACAGGCAATTTGCTTGTCAGACGAATCAGACGTCGCACATCCCAAGCCAGCAAGCCTTGTGGGCTTTGTCGCAAATGATACTGAGGGCGTATCCCATAGCTCTGTCTGCATTCGGACACAATCAAACCTCTTGCAAAGGCAGTCGCACTTCAACCACAAACCCACCACTTACTTGTTGATGCATCTGTAGTGTGCCTTGATGGGCATTCACAATCATCTGCACGATACTTAATCCTAGACCCACGTTGCCGGTGCGCGTTCTCGCATCATCGGCGCGTTCAAAAGGCTCTAAAACCCGAGACTGGTGTGCAGGCTCAATACCAAAACCCTGATCAGCCACGCTTAAAACAGCTTGTCGGCCTTCTGTTGTCAATGTCACCAGTACCGGCGGTTCACCATGCGCCAACGCATTGTCGATCAAATTACTGAGCAAACGATCCAGACTATTTGGATCTGCCAACACTTGAATCTTGGCATCTGTCTTGTGCCACTTGATGGGTTTACCGAGCTTGCTCCAATCTGTCATGCGCAACTGGAACCAATCATTGAGATCAATGGATTGGCGCTCAAAACGGTCAATATCCTGACCTCGTAGATACGCCAAAAACTGCTCAACCATACGCTGCATATCATCCAGATCACGTCGCAAACCAGCCTGTAAATCAGCATCTTGACTCATTTCAATGCGCAACCCCATGCGAGTCAGCGGCCCTTTCAAATCATGGGGTAGGCCAGCCAGCAGTGTTCGCTGTGTTTTTTGTGATTGCGCCAGTGCTGCCAACATCGTGTTGAACTTCTCACCCAGCAAACGTGTTTCATCTGGACCACTAGGCTTAACCGGTTCGGGCTGACCTGCGGCTAATCGATCAGTAGCGTGGACTAAACGGGTTAATGGGCGAGTAATATGCCAAGAAAACCACACCACCCCCAATAACAAAACACCCAAACTGGCCAACCAAGCTGCCAGTAATGGTGTGGTCAGTGGTGGATCGATGCGATCAAGTGGAATCTGTAACCATTGTCCAGATCTACGGTGTGACGTGGTCTGTGTCTGAGGAATCGACACATACAAAAAGGGTTGTTCTCCCGCGGTCACTGCAATTCTGGAGCCTCGATCAAGCGCTCGATTCACAGCCCTGGCCATCTGACGCAAGCTACGCCGCAAGGTGATTTGCTCAGCCGAAACCTCTTCCAATCCACGTTCAGATTGAAACCGCGCATGTCTAGGTAAATCACGCTCAAGTAACTGCCATTGCCCGTGAGAGACATTGTTCACAAAAGGCGCTCGCTCATTCGCTGGCATCGTACCTAACGCAGCTTGAACCGTCTGAATACTGGTCACCAATAAATTGACAGCAGCTGTCTGCACCTGGTTTTGTTGATAGACGGCAAACGCATATATCGTCAGAGCTTGCGCCAATAAAACCGCACCTAAGATCAACAAAATCAGACGAGTCCGAAACGAGGTTGGCAGCAGTTTACGCAAGATACTCATGGCATAAACCGATAACCCACACCCCAGACAGTCTGTATCCAACGCGGGTTTTTGGGGTCATCTTCCAACAATCGACGCAAACGTAAAATCGCAATATCGATGGCACGGTCATTGCGTTCGCCTGCCTCATCATCACGTGCCAGAATCAACAACCGCTCACGGGACAATGGCTTGCCCGCATGCTGAATCAAAACACCTAGCAAACTCAACTCCCCACTGGTCAGATGAATCAGTTCGCCACCCCGTCGCAATTGCTCAGTGGTCTGATCAAACACAAAATCACCAAACTGGATCGTTTGCGCAGGTCGCAAGGCTGATGGACCCGCTTTACGTCGAAGCACAGCTTGAATCCGAGCCAATAATTCACGAGGATCAAAGGGTTTGCCTAAATAGTCATCGGCACCACTTTCAAGACCCATAATCCGATCTACTGATTCGTCTTTGGCGGTCAGCAGAATGATGGGCACATCTTCACCTCGATTGCGCAAATCACGACAGGCGTCCAGCCCATCGCCACTGGGCAACATGCGATCTAAAACAATTAAGTCAGGGGCGTAACGCACAATATTGGCTTCCAAATCAGCCGCATCCGCCGCCATCACGGTGTCATAACCATGCTTACTGAGATAAGCACTTAATAACTGTCGCAAATCCGGATCATCATCCACGATCAGAATACGCAAAGAAGTCCCAGCTTGTGTCATCGCGATCGACTCACATTAACGGCCAATCCATGCATTGGCCGATTTATCCGAACCGAATGTTTGTTCGACATAATCTTGTGTCTGTTGTTGATAACTCACTCCATACGAAAACTTACGGCTGTCATTCAAAGCCACTAGATTCACCAGAATCAAAAACGCGCCCACCCAGCATAAACTATAGGGCACGGCATTCAGACTACGTGACAAATATGTCATCACCCAGTACAAGATCGGAAACAATGCAAACGGAAAAATGAGCGTCAAATGCCAATAATTAAACACAATAGGCGCCAAGCCCGCACTGATCAACGCGGCCACAAACGCCGCCAAGGCATATAGCAAGAACCAAGTCTGTGGACTGACAGGTTTTAGATCACGCCGCCAAAACGGACGAATTGCCCGAAATGCAGTCACATTCGCAACCAGTGAGATCACGACCGTGATCGCCCCAACAATCCCCAACAAGAGCGTCCAGAGCCAAGACAGTGAAATTTGAACAAACGTGACGCCAATCCAAGCAAAGTCGGTACTGTTCACTAATTTACTGGGAAAAGACCAAGCACCATAGCGTAACCAATACAAGACCGACTTCAAGACTGGGTAGACATGCACAGCCCCCCAGCCGATATAGCGCTCACGGGCATTGGGATCGGTATGGCGAGCCATCTCGGGATTATCGATCAACTGTGTTAAATAAGGTATTAAGCTCCAACCTATCAATGCCAGCGCGACCAGCACGCCCAGCCAGCTCACCTTCAGGACCCCTCGGTAAAACAGCATTAACGACACAAACACCAGCAAAGGCCATGAAAAATGCAATTGCATAGCCAAACCAATCGCCAACACATGTAAAACCATCCAAACAAAATGCTTTTGTGTCTGCATTCTGAACGCTGTCCAAGCATGTAAGCCAGCGCAAAAAATTAGGTATGAGGGGTTATAGAGCAAGCTGTCAAACAAAAACCAGGGGTTTAACCAGCACATCAATAGAAAGACCAGGCGAGCCAAGGGCTGCTGTCCATAAACTTGGCGCACAATGTTGTCGAGCATTAAAAACCCAATCAACCGCAAAACAATCAGTAGCAGCATGGGTGCATACGGGGAATCCCACACCATCAAGGGCACACCCACCACCCAAGCCAGAAGTGAGCCCGGCACATTACCCACCACACTGGCTGTATTACCAAAACTTAACCACGTACCCTCGTAAGCACCCAGATACCCTTTGTGGATCATTTGTAGCTGGTCACCATCCACAATCTGGTTGCAGGCATACCACCAAGACAGCACGCACCCCAGTACAACGCCGACCCAAAAGAGGCGATCGGCCCAGGCGCGATAGTCGTTTTGTGGGGTATTGCTGTCATAGCTAGCGGGTTTTGTGAGTACGTTCATGGCGTCCTAGCGAAATCTTTTAATATCAGTTTCAACACCATAGCCAAAGAGACTGGTGCTTGCCGCATTGTACGATTGAACATTCGCTTAAATTCGCACTTTCATCGTTGAGGATCTTCACCATGACATCTTTAATCACACTACCTCACGCTCAGGCCACACTGGATGCTCAAGGCGCGGCTTGCCTGACGATTGTCAGTCACAACCACCTAAACATCCTGAGCACACCGGTCATTCAGGATTTAACCACTGCACTTAAAGAATTGGCATTGCGTGATGACATCCGAGTTCTGACCCTGCGTGGTCAAGGCGACAAAGCCTTTGTGGCGGGCGCGGACATTAAAGAAATGGCCAAGCTCGAACGCATCAGTGCAGAAAAATTCATCACAGGCTTACACGATTTGTGTGAAGCCGTTCGACGCTTTCCAGCACCAGTCATCGCTCGTATCCCTGGCTGGTGTTTGGGTGGTGGACTGGAACTGGCCATGGCATGTGACATCCGACTAGCTGCCCAAGGCGCTCAGTTTGGTATGCCTGAAGTCAAAGTCGGCATTCCATCCGTTATTCATGCGGTCTTGATGCCTGCCATGATCGGCTCCACCCAAGCTCGTTGGATGTTACTCAGTGGTGAACTCGTTACCTCAAAACAAGCCCTAGACTGGGGACTGATTACGGAAGAAGTGCCGGCCGATGAGCTCGATCAACGTCTACAAGCCATGGTCACTCTGTTTTGTGAGCTAGCTCCTCAGGCTGTGGCACAACAAAAGCGTCTCATGCGCCGCTGGGAACAACTCCCCATGACCGATGCCATCCAAGACACCATCACCGAGTTTGGCAAAGCCTTTGATACCGGTGAGCCCGCGCAATACATGGCACCTTGGCTTAAAAAAGACGCCTAAAGCCGACCACAATGCGGTGATCCTAACGGGTGAAACTTTCCATGCGTATGCGTGTACTCAGCCACCAGATCGCCGCACACATTGCGACGCAAGCGACCAAACCAATTTGTAAACCCGTGTTGATTGAAAAACGCACAATCAAAGAACCCACAGCCGCAGTCCCAATAGCACTCCCAAGTGCTCGCATCGTTTGAATCAGTGCAGATCCCATGCCAATGTCATTACGGGCACACACAATCTGCATAAATAGGGTGAAGTTGGGTAATAAAAAGCCCAGCCCAAGTCCGCACAACCCCATCACGGTCAGCATGTACCAAACCGCATCGTCTTTAGAAAATGTCAATGCCAGTGCACATCCCACGCCTAACAAAATACTACCCAGCATCATCAGACGTTGCGGGTTGGCTTCACGTGGAAATAGTCGGCCATTAATAATACTGCCGACCGGAATACCCGCCACTAAAGGAGAGACTAAAAGTCCCGCTAAAGTCGGACTAAAACCAAACACATCCTGTGATTGCAGCGGAATGTAATACACCAGAATAAACATAACTGCACCGGCGAGAAGTGCTGAGACATTCAGAAATCGCGCCTGGGTTGTATTCAAAACCCGCAACGGAAAAATAGGTGTTTGTGCGTGACGCTCTACTTTAAGCAACACAACCCCCCCAACAATTGCGGTCACAATCAACATCACACCCACCCAGCGAGACACTGTGATGTGTTCAGCCGTCAGGAATTCTAGGCCTAATAAAGGTGTTGCCACTGTCACAATGAGTAATGCGCCGCCCCACCAATCGAGTTTAAAGCGACGATTCGGATGGGGTTTGATCATGGGGAAAAACTTCCAGATCACAATCATCGAAATGCAGCCAATCAGCGGAATCAGAAAAAATGCTGCACGCCAACCAAAGTTTTGTGTAATCGCACCGCCTAGGACGGGTCCGACGCCACTGGCCATCGCAAAGGTCGAAGACAACACCACCATCCAACGCACACGTTCTTTGGGATCAGGAAACAAATCAGCGGGTGCTGCAAACGCAGTCGCCACCATCATGCCGCCGCCCACACCCTGTAAAACACGAAACAAAATCAACTGCTCCATGCTTTGCGCGAGGCCCGATAGGGCTGATCCTAATGATACGAGCACCAACGATAAGAGCAGTAAAGGCTTACGGCCATATAAGTCACCAAGCCGACCAAATATCAAAATACTGACCGAGGACGCTAGAAAGTACCCTGTCCCAACCCAGGCATACAAACTCATGCCATCCAGTGCTTGCGCGACTTGAGGCAAAATCGTACTGATAATCGTCGCATCAAAAGCGGCGATGATGGACGCGAACGCAATGCCAAGAAGAGCCAGAAAAAGATCGCGCTTAGCGGAAATGGGCTTATCCCCAACTTCGGGCGAATTGGTCGGTTGACGTTCCGTTGCTTTGGAAGACTCGGAAACTTTTTTTGAAGACACCAGTGACTCTTTTAATAATCAGATAGGAATTGCGCACCCTGAAAACAGTCATTCCAGTCACAAATACGCATTCTCGTGAATGAGTATATACAGAAGAACTTCTAAGGTTTCGATGGGTTCTGTGACAATCGCAAGAAAATCCCCCAACAAGAAATTTTTTGCGGTATCGTCAAAAAGAGCCATTGACCGACAACGTGAGGAAGCTTGCAACATGGATCCACATGCTTACTGGATTGTTCGCTATCAAAAACAAATCCTGATCGACATTTCAAGCCCACAGGGTCCTGATTTTCTATTGCAAACAGAGTTCTTAACCTATGATCACACGCCACCCATCTGGGTGGGTCAGTGGCAAGGCGCACCTTGCTACACCACAGACATTGATCGTCTACCTGAGCATTTATCAGCTGAGCTCATTTCACTTAGACAGCTTTACGCTGTGGCCGGTCCGAAAGCGTTTGCTTTGGCAGGTCGTGCCACTCAGCTCATCGACTGGCAATCCACCCATCGGTTTTGTGGGCGATGTGGCACCCCTACCGAGATCGCTGAACATGAACACGCGATGCGTTGCCATCAATGCGGTTTAACCGCTTACCCCCGCATTACCCCAGCCATCATGGTGCTTGTGCGACGTGGCTCGCAATTATTGTTAGCTCGCAGCCCTCATTTCAAACCGGGCGTCTTTAGTGCTTTGGCAGGATTTGTGGAGCCAGGTGAAACGCTTGAAGATTGCATTCACCGCGAAGTCATGGAAGAAGTTGGCGTCGAAATCAGAAACCTGCGCTATTTTGACAGTCAGTCTTGGCCGTTTCCCAACTCTTTGATGGTCGCGTTTCTGGCTGACCATGCTTATGGAGACATTCGCATTGATCCGCATGAAATCGAAGCCGCTGATTGGTTTGATCTGGACAATCTGCCCAGATTACCAGATCGAGTCAGTATCGCCCGACGTTTAATCGAAGGTGCTATTCGGGAGATGGCGGGCAAATGAATCACTTTCGCCCGATTAACCGACTTTAAGCGTTGATCCCAAAAGCGCTGAGTTCAAAAACGTCAATATCAGGACTCTGTCATCAAAGCGGCTTGTGCGTCGAGCAGACTCTGCATATGCTGCACAATCATTTGCTCTTCATTTGTGGGTAAACGCAAGCATAGTACGCGCGAACGCGGTGTCGACAGAATAGTGGCACCGTCTGCGTTGGCTCGTTCATCGAGTTCTACACCCAACCAGCCCAAATCCCGTAGTGCACGACGGCGAATCATTTCAGAGTTCTCACCAATGCCGCCTGTGAAAACAATGCAATCCAAACCTTCCAAGGCCGCTGTCAGTGCACCGATTTCACGCTTGAGTCGGTAAATAAAGTAATCGATGGCATCTTTGGCAGCTGGATCATCAGACGCTTGTAACGTGCGCATATCGTTCGAAATACCTGAAATCCCTTTCAATCCAGATTCCTTGTAGAGCAAATCTGAAATCTCTTGAGCCGTCATTCCTCGGTCTTGCAAAAGGTATAACAAGACACCAGGATCAAGCTGACCACAGCGCGTCCCCATGGGCAGCCCATCGAGTGCAGAAAAACCCATGGTCGAGGTCACAGAGTGTCCGTTGACCATGCCACACATCGAAGCACCGTTACCCAAATGCGCAATAATGACCCGACCAGATGCATGTAATGGAAAGTCTTGCGCCAAGCGCCCAGCAATGTATTCATAAGAAAGACCATGAAATCCATAACGGCGCACGCCCTCGTCGTACAGCGCGCGAGGCAATGCAAAGCAATCCTTCACAAAGGGTTGATGGCAGTGAAACGCCGTATCAAAACACGCAATTTGCGGTACATCCGGAAAGACGCTTAACGCTGCTCGAATGCCGGCCACATTGTGAGGCTGATGTAACGGCGCTAAAGGCTCGAGCTCGACCAGTCGTTGCAGCACCTCTTCGTTGACGAGCACGGGCTGATCGTATTGTTGTCCACCGTGCACAACTCGATGACCAACCGCCACCACCTGAATGCCATCGAGTTGCTCTTGAATCCAATCAATCAAAAACGCCAAGGCTAAACCATGCGTCTGAGGCGCTTCGCCCTGGGGCCAATCGTGACGCAAAGGTACCTCATTGGACTTTTTAGCTTTTAAAACGGTCTGTTTGCCAATGGCATCCAACTCACCGACCAGCAGCTGTTCCAACGTTTCCGGCACAAACACTGAAAACTTAATCGAGGAAGAACCTGCATTGAGTGTCAGCAGGCCCTGTAAAGGCATATTCATCAAACAGTTCCAACTAAGGCATAGTTAATCAAAGCGATATGTTAGTCGTTTTCTAACGAACAAGACGCCGAATGTTCCATGAACAAACAACAATCTTTAAAAAAACAAACTATCAAAACAAAAATAATTTGAAAAACAAGTTTTATCTGAAATTACACGGCCAGTGTTTTACGATAAACGGCTTCGCGTCACGACGCGATCGTACATAGACGTACTTTTTGATTAACTTTCCTGCCCAAAAGGACACTTTATGAAACAGATCCTCGCAGTCAGTAAAATCGCACTCGCAGGCACACTCCTCAGTGTGACCCTCGGTGCACATGCAGCCTACCCTGAGCAACCCATCAAACTGGTCGTGCCCTTTCCACCTGGCCAAGCCACTGATATCTTTGCACGCGCCATTGCTGAAGAGCTTGCGGTCGAGCTCGGACAACCCGTGGTTGTAGAAAACCGTGCAGGCGCCGGTAGCAACATCGGCATGCAGCATGTGAGCAACGCCAAACCAGATGGCTACACACTCGCGGTGGCAGGTAGTGCCAGTGCAGTCAACCAGACTCTGTATGCCAAACCTGGTTATTCATTGACTGAGGATTTCAGACCTCTGGGCGGTATTTTTTCTGTACCCCTGATTTTTCTGGCAACCCCTGAATCCGGTATCACGTCACTCACACAAATGATCGACAAAGCTAAATCCGAGCCAGATGCATTGCCCTACGCCAGTGCCGGTATTGGTGGTACACAACACTTGTCCGCTGAAATGCTCAATGCCGCAGCCAACATCAAACTGCGCCACATCCCCTACAAAGGGAGTGGTCCTGCACAAGCGGACTTCTTGGGCAATCATGTACCACTGATGGTGGACTCTGTCACAGCTGCCCAAGGCAACATTGCGTCTGGCAAAGCGGTTCCGCTGGCCGTGACCACCGCCAAACGCATTGATGCACTGCCTGATGTCCCCACCGTGGCTGAAATGGGCTATCCAGACTATGAAGCCATTGGCTGGGCTACCATTTTGGCACCCGCTCAAACACCTGATGACATTGCAGCATTTTTGAATGAAAAAATTGGCAAAGTCATTGCTTCCCCAAAAATTCAGGAAGTGATCACTTCACGCGGCGCCTTCCCCATGCACCACGCACCGGCAGAAGGTCGTGATTTCATTCAAAATGAAGTGACCAAATGGTCTGCGGCGGTGAAACAATCCGGTGCGTCAGCAAGCGACTAATTCAGTGACTTAACTGATTAATCGCACGAATCAGGCCTGCCTTGAACGGCAGGCCTATCTATTTTTACGACAACGTGAATACACCCTCTCATCATGCTGCGCATGATAAGGGGCTTCTCGCTCCGCAATGCCCTTTGGAGTTATTCCAAAGGGTTGAGAGCGTGACCGGTATTCTCGGTTTGCCGACAGAGCTTCTGTCTGCTGGCAACTGCCCATCCTTTCGGTGGGTCAGCTTGAGTTTCCATGCCCAGTAACGGGCACCAATGTTGTAGCTGGCATTCAGGTCGGCGTTGTATTGCTTGCCACTGGCGAACGTGGCCAGTTCGTGCTGCTTTGGATTGCGCTTAACGCGGCCAGAGCCGTTCATATTCCACTCAGTCACTAACGTTACTCTCCACTTCTTCGCCTCATTGATCCGGTTTGTAAGACCAAACGTCAACATAGCGACATCTCTGAGGCACAATAGATACCATTGATTGATCTTAGCGCAGGAGCCACAATACTCATGAAACTCAATGAACTTTTTGAGAATCGACGCAGCATCCGCGGATTCAAACCCGATGTCATTTCCAGAGACACACTCGAAGATATTCTAAGGCTGGCGTCGCGTAGCGCCTCATTCACCAACACACAACCTTGGGAAGTCGCGGTCGTAACCGGCAAAACACGTGACGTTCTGAGTATGAGATTACGTGAGGCAGCAATCGATCAACCGGGTCATTCTGACATGCCTTATCCAAAATCATGGCCTCAAGTGCATAGTGATCGCGCTCGAACGCATAACATGCGCCGATTTGAAGTACTCAATATTGCGCGCGAAGACAAGGCAGGACGTGAAGCCTTGCGACTGTCTAACTTTGAGTTTTTTGGGGCACCCTGTGCACTCTTTATTTTTATGGATAAAAACCTAAGCAACTGGTCGCTGATGGATATTGGTCAGTTTCTACAGGGCATTGCGCTGGCCGCTGTCGGACATGGTTTAGGGACCTGCTTTCAGGCCTCATTAAGCAACTATCCAAAAATCGTGCGTGACACACTGGGAATCTCGGATGACAAACAGCTACTGGTCGGCATGTCGATCGGATACCCTGATCCAGACGCCCCTCTGAATGCCTATCACAGTGCACGCGAGAGTGTGGATAGTTTCACACAATGGTTTGACTGATAAGCAAGATCACACAAAACAAGCGATTAATTAAAACAGCCAGTTCATCCGAACTGGCTGTTTTAATTTTAGTATCCAACTTTTAACACATTTGCAGTTTCTGCAAATCACGATTACAGATCATGCTTGCATCAGGATTGCGCATTGGGTGTCGGTGGTTGATCAGAAGCTTCCTGATCTTGCGCTTGTGGTAAAAACGGACGTGCGACGTCTTTAGGGAACTCTTCAATAAAGATTGCCTGACTTGGGAATGCAAAGTCTGCGCCCGCTTCACTGACAATTTCTTTGATTTTGTAGAGCAAGGCTTCCTTGTGTTGCAACCACTCACCCCAGACAGTCGTACGGGTAAAGGTATAAATCATCAGATCAATCGAAGATGTGGCAAATGAATCAATGCGCACAAAAAGCGATGCGCTGGGCGGCTGTACAAATGCATCGTTTTCTGTAAGGTATTTCTCAATACCGGCACGAATATGAGAAAGCTTCTCGATCGAAGTGCGATATTCCAGAGGCACTTTCCAAGAAATACGGCGCGCTGTCATGCGGGAAAAGTTCGTCATCGCGGCATCGGACAACTTCATATTTGGGACAGACACAGGCGCCGCATCAAAACGTCGAATCCGAGTCGATCTAAAACCAATGTGTTCGACCGTGCCTTCAACCACCCCTTCCACAAGAATCCATTCGCCTTTACGGAATTGTTTTTCTAACAAAATGCACAAACCACCGATTAGGTTTCTGAACAACTCTTGTGCACCCAGTGCCACGGCCACCCCAAAGAGTCCCAGACCAGCCAGGATCGGACCGACCTGAATCCCCCAGAGCTGCAAGATCGTTGCAGCCCCCAGAAAGATGACCGCCCAGCGAATCCCTTTGACCAGCCACTCAATCATTTCGCGAGTTAGCACGCGCTCAAGCCTGGTCAGCACATTACTGACGGGCGAGATCAGATCATACAGGGCCCAGAAAATCGCGATAGAAATCAAGGTACGGATAATGCGGTCAGCCAATAGACCCATCTCGCCTTGAAATCCAATATATTGAAATGCAAAGAAAAGACCGAAGGTCACAAATGCCAATTGCAGTGGGCCGCCCAAAGCTTCAATCAGAATTTGATCAAGGTGTTTCTTTTCATCAATGCGTTTTTTACTGAGCCAACGGTGAAGCACACCGGAGACCACTCTTTTAAAGAGGCCGCGAAAGACATAAAAAATCAAAAAAATGACAACTGCGATCAATGCATTGCCCACGGAGTATCCAAAGACCCCCGTCGTCCAAACATCTTGCACAATGTTCCAAAAATCACCAAATGACGCCTTAAAATTTTCCATCCCTGAAAAGTTTCCTTCTCTTTTTGTTGGTTTTGACGAAACGCCTTAAAACACGTACATCGTCACAATGATAAGCAAACCCAGAACTAGATTAATTGACACCCAGATTCGGATTTTTGACAAGGCACTGGCTATACGCTCGGGATCATTAAATTGCAAAGCTGCCCGCAGACTGACAAACAGATTAAGTCGAATGTGGAAGAAGACACCGACCATGAAAGTGCCTGCGATCGTCATCACCCACCAAGAGATAGGCATTTCAAACGGCAAATCTGCGCGCCGAAAACGAAGCAACATGTTGGAGAGCATCCAAGCGCCGGAAATCAGCATGGCCAGACTGGCCACAATCACCGCCCTAAAAAACCGTAGGAGCACTTCTTGCAGGAGCATCACCCGCTCTGGTGCTGCAAGATGCAGCAGTGCTGGACGCAAGAACCACTGCACGAACATCATGCCGCCTATCCAAAGCACCATAGACAGAATGTGTGTCGCCCTCAACAGGTCATAATCCATCCGAACTCCTGTGGCTTGCCAAGCTTCTTTTTAGTGTACAGACCTGAGCGTAGAATGCAACCGCTACCCACCTGTATTACCAAGTTCGAAAGTCACCTGTGTCCACATGGACAAATTTATCTTTTGGATAAAAACCCACGCCACCGCGCTCAAGCGAAATGGCAGCATCACGCAACTCTTCTAGTGGCACATCAAGCAAACGCATATCGATTGCACGCCCTTCCATATGTAGGCTTTTTTTGGCGACACCGCCACCACGCGTGTTTCTCAACCGTTCATTCGTAAACGGACTGCGATAACCAGAAAAGATCTCATAGGGCTCACGAACACCCAACAAGACGCGGATATCAAACAGAATATCGTAAAGTTTAGGATCCATTACACCCACTTCTTGCGTGTAGTGATCTCTTAAAAACTGATTCAACTGTGTCAGCGCCGGATCAACATAACGCTCACCTTGCGCATAGACAACCCCTATACTTTCAGTTGTATGCAAATGATTCAAATTGATTTGCTTATCGAGTTTCGCCATCACCGGTGACGTGACTTTGGCGATAGTCGGAGCACTCACAAACAGAGAACCCAGACCTGAAGCGATTAATAAACGTCGACGGGTAACCCCTGTAGACGGACTTATTAATTTCTGACTCATATAAAAAACTTCCTTGATTATTTTCCGTGATGTCGGTTTAACGCTTGTGACAAACGTTTGTCATGACCATAGATATCTGGATAAAAAGCAATCTGACCATCCGTGCCAATCATGACTGTGCTGTACGCAATCACTACAGGCACAGGCTCTTTAAGCTTAAGAGTCACAGAACGTCCCGTGTTCATCGCCCGACGAATTCTGGCTTCATCCCACTCCACATCGTTTTGCAGGACAAACTGTGCCAACGCCACAGGATCTTCCACCCGAATACAGCCATGACTGAAGTCACGCTGACTGCGCGCAAACAACCCAGTCGAAGGTGTATGATGCATGTAAATATTCATGCTATTTGGAAAGATGAACTTCACACCACCTAACGCATTTGAACGTCCAGGTCTTTGCCGTATCCGCATTTCTCCGCGCTGCACTGCTTCGAGATGATCCGGTGTCACGTCAGTGTAAACCTTACCGTCACGGCTGACAAACTCCATTTGCTGACGCGTAAAATAATCTGGATCGCGTTCAATCGCTGGCATGGTTTCACCACGGGCAATCGAAATCGGAATATTCCAGTACGGGCTGAATTCGATATAACGCATTGTTTCATCAAACACAGGGGTCGCAAGGCGTCCCGCACGTCCCACGATCACAGGCATCTGTAATCGAAGATTGACATCATCATCGGCCTGAACCTCATAACCGTACAAAGTGTAACCTGGTATGTTGACGACCAGTACTCGCTCACCCTGTGTTAAAGGTGTCCAGCGCAATCGCTCCATTGACAAAGCAATCTGCTCAGCCCGCTCTTTAGGGGAAACTTGTAAAGCCGCCAGCGTTGCCGGCCCAATCACGCCATCAACGGTTAAACCATGGCGTGCTTGAAAGCGTTTGATCGCGTCTTCTGTCTGTGTGTCGTAAATCGTGTCAGGCTCTTCTTCGGCCTGAGTCGAAGCTGGTTGGTACAGATCACCCAGTATCACCAGACGTTCTTTTAGACGTGCTAAATCTTGATACGGTTGACCTGATGTGAGCTTCTTGCCCCGTGGCATGACTAAAGGCTGATCCCAGGCAGAAGGTTCTCCCAACGCCCGGTACTTTGCCAACCACTGGCGCAACTGACCATATAACGGGAACATGGGTTTTGCTTGTTCCACCGTCAGACCCAGATTGCCACTCAAGAGGGCTTGATGCGTCAAGGCTTGCGCATCCACGGACTTGACTGTCTTCACATCATACTTGTGATGGACTTCCTGGGGTTTAACTCGGCCATTCGACAAATCCTCAAAGAAATGCGTCAGATTCGTCATCAAGTTGTGCTCGAGCTGAGCAATCGCTTGTGCCTGATCTGTACCTGTCGAAGCATCTTGAATAGCCTGAATATCTTGACGTAGTTTCGTCACCTGATAATCCTCAGGATCCAGTCCATCCAAGTCGGCGGCTTGCATCACAGCCAGTGCCTGATCCACCAAGGCGGTCGGTTGGCCTCGTTCAAACCAATTCACCTCGATCTGATCATCTGGATTTGCAGCTGCCACATCAAATTGCGCGCCCAGAAAAAACCAGACGGTCCAGGGAAGCATTTTTTGTACCGACTGTCTCCAACGCATGACTTATAATCCTTTTTATTATATTAATTAAGGCGCTAATCGCCCAATGTCTTCTGAATCATATTGTGCTATACCGCAAGCAACCAGTCTGACAAACCCCCGAGAGTTTGTACCAATACAACGTCAGAAGTCAGATCAACTCGGCCAATACGCACTGTCTGGCGTTGAGCGTGCGCCGAAAATCGCCTGTCCAACACGCACAACTGTTGCACCCTCTTCAATCGCAATCTCAAAATCACCCGACATACCCATGGATAGTTCTGTGAAGTCTTCGGGTGACTGTACAGTCTGTTGCAACTGATCGCGTAACTGACGAAGTCGTACAAAACACTGACGAACCTCTTTAGCTTGGGTACTCAACATGGCCAGCGTCATCAAACCACGCACACGAAGTGTCTCAAAGGCAGACAATTCTTTGACAAACGAAACCGCTTCTTCGGGTGACAAGCCGTATTTACTGTCTTCACCAGAGGTGTTGATCTGGACATACACATCGAGCTGTCGATTGAAGTTTTGCAGCCGTTGATCCAGCGCACGAGCCAAACGTAGACTATCAAGCGCCTGAAACTCGCTGGCGAACTGTGCCACATGTCGTGCTTTATTCGTTTGCAAATGACCAATCACAGACCATTGCAGATCATGCAAATCCTGCGTAGCCTCCCACTTGCGCTGCGCTTCTTGAACTTTATTCTCGCCCAACAGACGCCATCCAGCCGCATAAGCCAGCCGAATCATCTCCAGCGATTGAGTTTTACTGACAGGCAGTAGACGCACCTCACTCAGATCTCGACCCACTCGCTGACAAGCCGCTTCAATACGTAACTGGATTTGCGCACGATTGTGTAACAAATCATCTACGCTGCTGGCCTGGGGATATTGACCATGCAAAGCATGTCGAGTTTGCGTCGGTAACGTCGAAGGCATTGTCTAACTCCTTAATTTAAATTCGGCAATGGCTGCCCTAGAATGACAAAAACCCGCCTAAGCGGGTCTTTGTCATTGCGCTTAAAGCACCCGAATTACTGCGGTACGATCCCTGCGCGCTTGGCGACCATGGCCCACTTCTCCAGATCACGCTTCACAGTGTCTTCACATGTAGCCGCATCAGTCCCGACCACTTCAAAACCGGCGTCAGTCACGCTTTTCACAAAGTCATCCTCTGTGTACATGACTGCAAACTCTTTGGTCAGACGATCAATGGCTTCTTGAGGTGTACCTGTTGGCACAAAGAAACCGTTAAACAATGCGGCTTGGAACTCAGGCACGCCTTGCTCAGCCACTGTGGGCAGATCTGGCAATACTTTTGAACGCTTGTTATCGCCCAGTGCCAGTGCTTTAACCTGACCACTGTCAATGAACGGCTTGATGGTGGCCAATGCACCAAATGTCGCGTCCAGACGACCTGCGATCAGATCAGTCATGACAGGTGAAGAACCTTTGTAAGGGATGTCTGTCATGTCGATATCAGTCAATGCCATGAGCAATTGCATAGGCAGACCTGTGGCAAATGAAGAAGAACCGTAGCTCAATTTACCTGGGTTCTCTTTTGCGTAGGCGATAAACTCTTCCATGGTGTTCACAGGCGAGTTTGCAGGCACAGCCAACACAATGTGTTGGTTTGTGGCATGCGTCAAGCACACAAAGTCTTTAGTCGCATCGTAACCTGGGTCTTTGTACATTGATGGGTTAATGGTGTGACCACTGGCGCCAGCCAACATAGTGTAACCATCGGGCTCACTGGTGGCCACAATACGGGTACCAATCATGGAAGCCGCACCACCTTTGTTATCCACCACAACAGGTTGTCCAATTCCATCGCCCAGACGCTTAGCCACCAAACGCGACAGCGTATCTGTACCACCGCCTGGATTAAAAGGCACCACTAAACGAACCGATTTCTCCGGATACTCTGCATGTGCAACTGACACACCGCCCATGACCATCACAGCCGTCATCACGGCGCCCAGTTTCCAAGTGCGTTTCATCGCATAACTCCATTTTATTTGATCCAAAACAGCGATCACGCTGTTTAATTCTCAGATCTTTTTTTGGGGAAAGTACAAATCTATAACACTCACAGACTACATTCGAGTCACAGACTGTATTTGGCAAAAGATAACACACAAAAGCAAGAAATGCTCAGTGCACTTACAAACATTGTGTAAGTTTTACACAGAGCACCTCATGCTTTTCTTGAGCCTTAGTCGAGTAGACTCCTTAAGACGTACTGCATGATGCCACCATGACGGTAGTACGCGGCTTCACTTGGTGTATCAATGCGTACTTTTGCCTCAAAACTTACATCACCGGCACGCACCTGCACCACCGGCACCTGATCCGACGTGTTCAGTGCAGTAATACCTGTAATTTCAAAGGTTTCTTCGCCCGTTAAACCAAGAGATTCTGCGCTTTGACCTTCGGGGAACTGCAAGGGCAAGACACCCATGCCGAGCAGGTTCGAACGGTGAATCCGTTCGTAAGATTGTGCAATCACGGCTTTAACACCCAACAAGGCAGTCCCCTTAGCGGCCCAGTCACGCGATGATCCAGACCCATACTCCGCACCCGCCAGAATCACCAACGGCGTGTTTTGTGCAATATAGGCTCTAGACGCATCAAAGATGGTCGTCACGGGTCCATCCGCTTGTGTGAAATCACGCGTAAAGCCACCTTCCGTGCCTGGTGCCAATTGGTTGCGCAAGCGTACGTTGGCAAACGTGCCTCGAATCATGATTTCATGATTACCACGACGTGCACCATACGAGTTGAAGTCTTTCTCTTTGACACCATGCTCTAGCAAATACTGGCCCGCCGGAGACTTGCGAGCGATAGAACCCGCTGGACTGATGTGGTCAGTCGTGACCGAATCACCCAGTTTGGCCAATACGCGTGCACCGTGAATATCTTGCAAAGGCTCAGGTGTTCTACCCATCCCATCAAAATAGGGTGGTCGGCGTGCATACGTTGAATCCGGTTCCCACTTAAATGTCGAAGCAGACGGTTTAGGTAAGGCTTGCCAGCGCTCATCACCCGCAAACACATCCGCATAACCACTTTCATACATTTCAGCCACAATAGAGTTGCGTACAAACTCTTCGACTTCGGCGGCGTCAGGCCACACATCTTTCAAGTAGACTGGCTGCCCTTGCGGATCAGTCCCCAGTGGCTCTTTATACAGATCAATATCCATCGTGCCCGCCAAAGCGTACGCCACGACTAACGGCGGCGACATCAGATAGTTCATCTTGACTTCGGCGTGGATACGACCTTCAAAGTTTCGGTTACCTGACAAAACAGACACAACGGCCAGATCGTTTTCGGTGACAGCCTGACTCACCTCAGGAATTAAAGGTCCGGAGTTTCCGATACACGTTGTGCAGCCATAACCGACCAAGTTAAAGCCCAAAGCATCTAAATACTGTGTCAGATCTGCGTGGTCATAGTAATCAGTCACCACGCGCGAACCCGGTGCCAAACTGGTTTTAACCCAAGGTTTGCGCTGCAATCCTTTCTTCACGGCATTACGTGCCAAAAGCGCAGCCGCCATCATCACCATCGGGTTCGAAGTGTTTGTGCAAGATGTAATCGCGGCGATCACGACCGATCCATGATCAATCGTTCCGGTGAATCCATCTGCAAACGTCACCGAAACAGGCTTACTTTCCCGATATCCGTCTTTAGGTGCATCTTCGACGTGATCGTCTGGTGCACGCGACACGACTGATGACTGTTGATGTGAAGGCGCATCTGAGGCTGGGAACGAGCCCGCAATCGACCGATCGTACCCTTTGAGAGGCTCTTCATCATGATTCACGTAGGCAGTCAGTGCACCACGAAACGCTGGCTTGGATTCTGATAACTCAATGCGATCCTGTGGACGCTTAGGTCCGGCAATCGATGGCACGATCGTGGACAAATCGAGTTCAAGTCTTTCGCTATAACGCGGATTGGCATCTGGCTCATGCCAGAGACCTTGCGCCTGAGCATAAGCACGTGTCAGAGCAACTTGCTCCTCAGAACGGCCTGTCAAACGCATGTAATTCAATGTGACCTCATCGATCGGAAAAATAGAAATCGTCGAACCATACTCGGGACTCATGTTTCCAATCGTGGCGCGGTTAGCCAAGGGTACGGCAGCGACACCTGGCCCATAAAACTCAACAAACTTTCCGACCACACGATGCTCACGCAACATTTGCGTAATGGTAAGCACCAAGTCAGTGGCTGTTGTGCCTGCTGGCAAGGACCCTGTTAATTTAAAGCCCACCACATCAGGGATCAGCATGGAAATTGGCTGACCGAGCATCGCAGCTTCTGCTTCAATACCGCCCACGCCCCAGGCCACAATACCCAAGCCATTGACCATGGGTGTGTGTGAGTCTGTCCCCACACAGGTGTCTGGGTAGGCGAGGTTCGCATCCGAATCCGAGCGTGTAAAAATCACCCGAGACAAATGCTCTAAGTTGACCTGGTGAACAATCCCCGTACCCGGCGGCACCACTCTAAAGTCATCAAAAGCAGTCTGCCCCCAGCGCAACAACTGATAGCGCTCTAAGTTACGTGCGTATTCTGTCTCAACGTTTGTATCGAATGCAGACTCTTTACCAAAGGCATCGACAATGACTGAGTGGTCAATCACCAATTCAACCGGTGCCAGCGGATTAATCTTATCCGCATCGCCACCTAGGGCTGCCATGGCTTCACGCATCGCAGCCAAGTCCACAACCGCTGGCACACCGGTAAAGTCCTGCAAAATCACGCGCGCAGGCGTAAATGCGATCTCACGGCTGGCAGATTGCGTCGGATCCCATTGTGCCAACGCCTTAATATCGTCGGCTGTGACATCCGATCCATTTTCTGTACGCAATAGATTTTCTAGAAGAATCTTCAGGCTGTAAGGCAATGTTTTGACATCAAAACCGGCCTTCTCGACGGCGTCAAGCCCATAGATGTCGTAGGTTTTATCACCCACCTTGAGTGCTTGCCTAGAGTCGAAGCTATTCAATTGACTCATTTCACGCTCCTTTAAATGATGGCAGCCATGCAATTCAAACGAATCTGAATCCGCAATGCTCGTGGTTTCCACAATATCACAATCGATCAATTAAAACCGAATAGTCGCATGGTGAGAAATGATGCAAGAGTGCGTCAATACACGCTTAAATCACTCGCTATTGGCTTGTTCCACATGACGCAAAATCGTGTCACGCAACTTCAGCAACTCTGGACCCAAGTCAATTCGAACCGCTTCCTGACTGCGTTGGGTATAAAGACTCATATTCAAGACATGGGTTGGATCATGCTGAAACACCAAAGGCGTTGAAATGGCGATCACCTGCGGTTGCCAGCTCGCAACGCAATAGCCTTTGTCATAGAGCTGAAACATGCTGTCATCGATCTGGCGACGAATTTCCGTCCAACCACGATCATGGCGTTGTCGTAAACGCTGTAAAAGCAGTCGCCGTTCTTTGCCCTGAAGCGTACTCATATAAGCACGACCTAAAGAAGTCACCGCCATCGGCACGCGTTGTCCCGACACCACCTTACGCAATGACGCATTAGGACCAAAACGCAATGTGTCTAAATAGATCATTTCGTCTTGGTCTGCGATCGCAAGTCCGACGTTCACGCGTAATTCACGACCTGCATCCTGCATCGCATCTAGAGCATGGTGCAAAATGAATGAACCACTGCGCATTGCATGCGCCAATCCCAAGACCGTAGCATGAAGCCGGTAGCCTCCGGTTCGGGCGTCCATTTGCAAAAATCCCGCTCGCACCAGTGTCCCTGTTAACCGACTCACCGTCGATTTGGGCAGATTGGCACGTTCTGCCAACTCCCCATTGCTGAGCACATCAATGCCAGGGCGAAATGCCCGCAACAGCTCCAGACCGCGCAAGAGCGATCGGTTATCCGCAGCCTGACTGGGCGTTTTTTGAGATGGTTCCATGCATTACTTACTTACAAAAAATCATGAACAAATATTTATAACACGCTGAAAATCCGAGCATTCGTAATAAAAACACCATGAACGCAGCAAAACCAAAAGCAACCATCAGTCTTTTTCAATACGCTCTTGTTGTTTTAGAACAACAGCCAAAACGCCCGAACCAACTCGCTAATGGACTGATCTTGACCATTATTATGTACGCCACCATGAGTTATACGTTTTATACACTCACTCTAAAACTCTCATCACGACTCATTCAAAATCCAAATTTAATGCACTTTGATTTCCATTTTGATTTGCGTCAAAGAAACAAAAACTTACACAACCAGAAACTCTAAAAACATAATTGAACTTGATTTTATTGGGACAAACCCTGAATGCACGATTCTGCTGTGATCTCTAAACTGTCGAAGCCTGATGAATGACTACGCGCAGATTTCATGAAACATTGAAGATCTGTTATGTTCAGGCTCGCTTATTTTTGAGTAAGAGAATCAAAGATTTCTGATACACAGAAACGCTCACAGCTCAGACTACGGCGATATCGTGCAATAGACTGTACGATCGTACAGTTGAACTCATTTATGAATGCAACCAAGTGACTCAACGCAGCAGGTTTAGTCAAACTACTGTTTTCATAAAACAAAGTAAAACGCTGTCTGATGATGGCAAACGGGGAACTTATGACAAGTAAAGACTATCGAGACATACTGGGCGGCCTGCTCATGATATTAATTGGTGCATTTGCCGCGATATACGGGCAAAAATACCAAATCGGCCAACTGCAACGAATGGGCCCAGGATTTTTCCCAGTCGTACTAGGCATTATTTTGGCTGGATTAGGCGTCTTTATTGCAATTCCGGCTTTCTTCAGAACAGGCACGATCATTCGCATTGACTGGAAAAGTTTGATTTGGTGCACGATCGGTGTGGTGGCCTTTGGACTCTTGCTTGACAGCACAGGTCTAATCATTTCATCCATCGCCATGATTATTTTCAGCAGCATACCTGGTGTGGATATGACTTGGAAAAGTCGCATTCTGCTGTCAATCGCAGTTGCATTCATAACGTGGCTTATCTTTATCTTCGGACTTGGCATGGTGATTCCTGTGTGGCCTTGGTCTCACTAATCCCACATACGTCATTCGAACCACTGTCATCTGAAGGAATCATTTCATGGAACTCTTAGATAGTCTGATTGTAGGATTTCAAACGGCACTCCAGCCCAACATCCTAATGTATTGTTTTATCGGTGTCTTTTTAGGCACTTTCGTGGGTGTGCTGCCCGGCATTGGCCCATTGGCCGCCATTTCATTGCTGCTCCCTATCACCTATCACATTGAACCGACTGCTGCGATCGTGATGCTGGCTGGCGTTTATTACGGTGCCGAATATGGCGGATCAACCGCTTCTATTTTGCTGAACCTGCCAGGCACAGCAGCCGCAGCTGTGACATGTCTGGACGGTTATCCCATGGCTCAAAGCGGTCGAGCTGGTGTTGCCCTTTTCATGGTGACCATCGCTTCGCTGGCTGGCGGTATCGCTGGGGTGACTGCCATGATTCTGTTTTCACCTGCAATTGTGGAGATTGGGCTGAGTTTCGGGCCTGCCGAATATTTTTCGTTGATGGTCTTAGGCTTAGTTGCCGCTTCAACCTTGGCGTCTGGATCACCGGCTAAAGGCCTAGCCATGGTGGTTTTCGGTCTGCTATTGGGAACGGTTGGTACCGATATCAACTCCGGTATTGCCCGTTTTGATTTCGATATCCCTGAGATGATGGATGGTATCAGCCTGGTTGCACTGGCCATGGGTCTGTTCGGCATTTCTGAAATCGTCAAGAGTATTTCGGTTTCCCGTGGATCGAAGATTAAAGAAAAAATCACTTTCAAATCCATGCTGCCCACCAAAAAAGATCTCAAAGTCAGTGCAGGTCCAATCGCACGCGGTGGCGTCCTTGGAGGTTTCTTTGGTGCATTACCAGGTACTGGTGCATCGATTGCTGCTTTCGTGGCTTATGCGGTTGAAAAGAAAGTGGCTAAAGATCCAACCATCTTTGGTAAGGGTGCTGTTCAGGGTGTCACGGCACCAGAATCGGCCAACAACGCTGCAGCGCAAGCCGCCTTTATTCCAACCATGACTCTCGGTATTCCAGGTAGTGCCACCATGGCTCTGATGTTGGGCGCCCTAATCATTCACGGTATTCAGCCTGGCCCCATGCTCATGGTTGAGCAGCCTGATCTATTCTGGGGGCTGATTATCAGTTTCTTGATCGGAAATGTCATGCTAGTGGTTCTGAACATCCCATTGATTGGAATGTGGGTATCACTTTTGAACATTCCTTATCGTTTGCTGTACCCAACGATTCTGGTGTTCATCATGATGGGTGTCTACAGTGTCAACAACAATACCTTTGACATCTATATGATCGCCGTCATTGGCGTGATTGGTTACTTCCTCATGGTGCTAAATTTTGAGGGCGCACCTTTGTTACTAGGCTTTATTCTCGGACCTTTGATGGAAGAGAATATGCGCCGCGCACTCTTACTGTCTCGCGGTGACATGGCCACATTTATTGATCGTCCAATCAGTATGTGGATTCTGGTGATTACAGCAGTTATTTTACTGTGGTCATTCTTTAGTGCAGCCAAAGTTTTCTTACGCGCTAAAACCTTGGAGCATGAACGAGAGGAAGCGAAAGAGTTATCGTGATTTTGCAAGACTCCACTTGTGTGACCGTCAGAATTCTGACGGTCACACTCAATCCGACGCTCGACGTGGCAACCCGTGTCGAGCGTCTTGTGCATCGTGAAAAGCTACGTTGCGAAACCGAACAAGAACAAGTCGGTGGTGGTGGCATTAACGTGGCCCAAGTCATTCATTCCTTAGGCACCCCGAGTACAGCCGCTTTCACAAGTGGTGGCTGGCGCGGACGAGAAATCCTCAGTCGTCTGACAGCGGATGGTATTGAATGCTTGCCAATCCCGATTGCCCAAGAAAGTCGGCAATGTTTCACAGTCTACGAAACATCCACAGAACAAGAATACCGATTCATTCTACCTGGCCCCACGCTGAGTGAAGATGAAGCACAGCGTTGTCTTGAGACCCTTAAAACTTGTACAGCTCAAGCCCGTTGGCTCATTCTCAGTGGCAGTTTGGCACCTGGTTTACCTGATGACTTTTATCGTCAAGTAATCGATCAAATTCGTCGACCCGGCAAACAAATCATCCTCGATACGTCGGGGGCTGCCCTTTCTCAGGCGATTCAATCAGAAATTGATTGGATCAAGCCCAGCCGTGATGAACTGCAAGATCTCATGGGTCTGCCTTTAAATACGTTACAAGAATGTGAGCAAGCTTGTCACACGCTCATGCAAACACACCCTGTCAAAGGCGTGGCCTTGTCTTTAGGCGGTGAAGGCGCACTCGTCTGTCAAGGTTCTGAACGTCTTTATGTGCCTGCACTTCCTGTCAAAGTCACAAGTACCGTGGGGGCTGGTGACAGTTTTGTAGGTGGGTTGGTCTGGGCGCTGGATCAAGGACTGAACTTAACGAGAGCCAGCCAAATTGCCACAGCCAGCGCAGCGGCTGCTTTACAAACACAAGGACAGTTGCGATTTGATCCTGAAACGATTCTTCGTGACGCCGACCACGTCAAAGTACAACCACTAAACACTTTGCTCAGCTAATACATTCCTAAAGCTCTCAAAAATGAGTATGTGGAGACGAACACTGGGCTAAAATCCTGCGCTTAACCTTGCACTTTGATTTTGTTTATTTTCAACCAGTAAGGCGGCAGTGCCTATCAAACCCGATCTTCTCACTTTGCGCACATACCCCAAGACCCTATGGCTCATTGCCGTGGGTCTCATCATTCATGGGGTCTTCGGTGGTCTTCTGACACTCTCCGTCGATGAAGCGCATTATGCACTTTATGCATATTGGCTAGATTGGAGCTACTTCGATCATCCACCTTTAGTCGGCTGGATTCAGTGGCCTCTGGTCTTAAGTCATCAACCGGATTGGGTTTTACGGTTAGTCCCGGAGTTTCTGTGGTTACTGGCAACGCTACTGGCTTGGCAGCTGGCGGAAACTTTACGCAATCTAATCCCAAACTGGGCTCAAACCTTACAACCCGGGCAAGCAGGCCACTGGGCCGTTTTATTGATTTTGCTGGCACCCGTGCTTCACGTACTAGCCGTTGGTTTGCTACCCGACACTTTGCTCATGGTGCTCATCCTGGCCCTCATGCAAACCACGCTAAAACTGAGCACACAACCCTCGGTAAAGTGGCTCGACTGGGTCTGGTTAGGCGTCTTACTGGGCTTATGCGGTCTCTCTAAGTACACCAGTGTGTTGTATGCCGTTTCCGTCATTGTTTTTCTATGCCTCAATTTGGGCTGGCGCTGGCTTTTACAACCTGGCCCCTGGTTGGCTGGGTTCATTGCTTTAGTTCTGGTGAGTCCAGTTGTCTTCTGGAATGCCACTCATGATTGGATTTCTTTTCAATATCAAATCGCTCACAGTCAAGGTGGCCAGTGGCGTGCTTACCGCATTGGCGCCTTTATCGGTTTGCAGGTCGTGGCATTTGGCCCCCTTGTCATTGTGGCTTTGACTCGGCTCTTCATGGCTTTGCGCACACAACGCTCGAAAGTTTTATTCGGACTGGCCAGCTTCCCGTTACTTCCATTACTTATCACCGCCGTCATGGCAGGTGGCGGACGCACCCTGCCCCACTGGATGGCGCCTGCTTGGATCGCCATTATTGCGCTGGCTGCCCCAACCCTGGCCATCACTTGGCAACAAGGTAAACGCCGTTTATTGGCGGGTTTCGCCTGGTTTCAGGCAATCTTGTGTACGCTTGCTTTTGTAGGGTTATTTTTTATTGGTGTCCCCGGTCTGAGCGCACAGCATCCACTTCATCAAAAAAACCCACTGGCCGACTTATGGGGTTGGGAACAAGCAGGCCAAATGGCGCGTGAAATCGCCGAACAAAACAACCTAGATACACTGAGTGTGCGCAACTGGACACTTGCCAGCCGACTCGCTTGGTATGCCAAACCGTTGCCTGTGATTGTGCTAGATGATCGTTTTGATCAATTTGACCTGTGGTATGGCGATTTTTCAGCAGGACAAGACACCTTGTTCGTCAATTGGTCACAAGCCTCCTATCCCGCACCGGTGGGTGATCAACTTTTTGAGACATGCGAATTGACAGCCTCGTTTGAAAGCATGCGGTTCTCGCGTGTAGTCTCGAATTTTGAGTTCTTAGTTTGCCGAAACTGGCAGGGGCAGCCATGATCAAGCGCAGTCAACTGTGGACTCTAATTCGACTGGCGTTATCCATTGCCTTGTTATGGTTGGCATTGCGCCCTATCGAGTGGGAGACGTTGCAAGACGCACGCAATCAACTCTCTATTAGCTGGTTAGTTCTGGCTTTGTTGGTCATGGTGACAACCAATATTCTGGCAGCAATCCGTTGGGGTTGGATCGCCCGCTCAGGGGGATTGAAGCTAAGCTGGCGACGTTTCATTGCACTGTATTTTGCAGGCGGCCTGATTAACCAAGGTCTACCTTCCACGCTTGGAGGCGACACATATCGTGCCATTCTGAGCGCGCGTGATCAACACATTTCAGACCATCCCGCACTGCGATATGGCGTTCTCTATGTCGCCCTCGATCGCGGCATTGGTCTACTGACTAACGTGCTTATTGGGGCCACAGGTCTGATTTTGGCGGGCGTGTTCTTAATCCCTTGGGCACCCAGGATCGGTTGGTTCATTCTCGGTCTGATCGGCATCGGCTTTACCATCGTGAGCGTTTTAATGGCACTGGAGCCGCACACTCGACTGGTCGATCGAATTTTAAATCGTCTGAGATTGCCGGGTGCCCTTGCCGCTATTCGAACCACAATCGCCATACCAGCCAGTTTGGGGCAGTTGCTCTTAGGCATTCTGATTCATTTGCTCACGCTCTACGGATTTTTACTGTGCCTCAAAGCATATGGCGTTGAAGTTCCCTTTGAAGCCATTATGATTGGCATTCCTGCCTTGACGATCCTAATGATTTTACCAATCAGTATTTCTGGCTGGGGTCTGCGTGAATCGACCTTATCTGCAGTCCTTGCCATCTGGTCCGTACCCGCCTCCGCGACCGTTTTAGCGTCTATAAGCTTTGGCCTAATCATCGTGGTGTGCTACTTACCTGCAGGCTGGTTTTTGATACGTAACCGCGTCATTTCAAAACCCACAACAACCTAAACAATGATCTGATGTCTATAATCCACTCACTATGAGCTTAAGTGTCGATAACATGCGCCTGATTGATCGCCTCGCGGGGATTCCGCTGTGTGCGCTCATCACCCCTTTTGTCAAACTCAGAGACTGGTGGCGACAGCGTCGTGTCTCATCTGATAAACCGAATCGCGTCTTATTCATCGAACTTTCAGAAATGGGGAGTGCCATTCTGGCTGACCCTGCCATGCGAGCCGCGATTGATGAAGGGGCGGAGATTTATTTTCTGATCTTCAAAAGCAATGCGCAAAGCTTAGATCTACTACAAACCGTCCCAGCCGATCGCATTTTAACGATCGATGCCGGCGGCTTAGTCCCTTTGGCACTCGACACATGGCGTTGTTTGCGTCGCATTCACAAGTTAAAAATCGACACCGTCATCGACCTGGAATTGTTTTCTCGATTCACAGCCTTACTCACCGGACTAAGTGGTGCCCATCGACGTGTTGGATATCATAATTTCCATGGTGAAGGTTTGTGGCGTGGCGGTATGCTGACCCACAAAGTCCATTACAACCCGCATATCCATATCTCAAAAAACTTTCTGTCACTCATTCACGCAACCTTTAGTAACGAACCAGAAATTCCTTTCAGCAAAGTTCGCATTGACGATACGCTCACTCAGCTTGCACAAGCACAGGTCCCAGAAGCCGATCAACAAGCCATGCGCGAACGTATTGAGCAATTTGCATCCAAACAGGGCATCGAGTTTGATTTTGACAAAGCGCCGCTCATTTTGCTCAACGTCAACGCCAGTGAGCTGTTGGTGCAGCGCCGCTGGTCACAAATCCAATTTTCCCGCTTGGCCGATCAGCTGCTAGAACGATACACAGATGCGATCATCTTGCTAACAGGCTCCCCTCAAGAGTTCGATTACGTTTCACAAGTGCAACTGTTGTCACGCAACTCACGAGTTCTGAATTTTGCGGGACAAGTCAAATTCAACGAACTGACTGCACTCTATAGCATTGCGCGTGTCATGGTCACCAATGACTCGGGACCCGCGCACTTTGCTTCCGTCACGCCACTGCGCACTGTGGTTTTATTTGGACCTGAAACACCGGCCCTGTATGGCGCATTGGGTGGGCGTTCACGCGCGATCACCGCAGGCTTGGCATGCTCACCCTGTGTGAGTGCCGCCAACCACAGAAAAACAGCCTGTAAAGACAACGTCTGTATGCAAGCGATTCAGGTTCATGATGTTTTTGAAGTCACACAACAACAAATCGAGGAAAACGCTTGAGCGCTCATCACCCCGTCTTTTGTCGCCGTGCTTGGATTTTGCCCCTCATCCCGTTACTCATCTGGTTCGGTTCGCGGCTATTCATCACCGACGTCGAACTGTTTTATGCCCTTAACCAGTTTGGACAGCACTGGTCAGATGGAACACTGGCCTTTTTTGTGTTTCTAGGCAATGGTTGGGGATTGCTAGCGCTCGCATTTCCATTGGTTATTTTTGCACCTCGGCCTTTGGTGGCAAGTGCTGCAGCCGGTTTAATGGCCGGTCTACTAGGGCGCATTCTTAAAAACTCTCTGGATGTTTCTAGGCCTGCAGCCGTTCTAGATCGTGAGACTTTCCGCATTGTTGGGGACGTGCTTGAAGCGCTCTCCATGCCGTCTGGGCACACACTCACCGTCTTCGCAATCGCGACCACTCTCTACTTCAGTCTTAAACAACCTTATCGTATCCACGGCATCTGGTTGTTCGGGCTGGCTATCATCAGCGGTGTCACGCGCACGGCAGTCGGTGCGCACTGGCCATCAGACGTTTTCGCGGGTGCAGCGATTGGTTTGTTTTTTGGATTAATGGCAGTACAGCTTTTTGTCAAACTACCCCAGCGCTGGTTTGATCCTCAAGGCTGGCTGACACGCTTAGCGGCCATTATGGGTCTGGTCAGTGTTTATATCTTGGCAACCCACAGTCTAGAAATCGAACTCATCAAACCGTTGCAAACGCTGGGTATTGTGATTGTGATCGCCACTTTATTTCATTTTGTGCCGATGACGTTGCGCCGTCGATCATCTTAGTAACTAGCGCAAGACTCTAACATCTTGCGCTAGCGCACCTCGTTTACGCGAAACGGAACATCGCTTTTTCTTGTTCATCCAACTGTGCAATCAGTCCTGTTTCCCACTTCAAGTACTGACGCGCAGCTTCTTTGTTGCCATCATGACGATCGTGCACAAAGAACAAATAATCGATACAAGCGTCATCTGCAGGCATATCTGGTGTGGACTCAGTGGACACGCCAGCCTCTTGGAGCGACCCCAAAGATCCCAAAAAAACCCCGGCGCACTGAATACCCTGTGCCTGAAGTTCCATGGCCAGTAACTGTGCCACTCGCAGATCGTTCGCGTGCAACACAACTCGATCAACCGATGAACCCAGATCTTTCAAAGTCTGTGTCAGAATTGGGCGCGTCGTCCAATGCGCACCTGCAATATGTCCATCGCGATAAGTCAGACTAAGTCGAATATCGAGAACAGGCACGTTTTCTTGGAGGAGCGACTTTAAACCCTCCATATCTAATTCAGACAATGCTGGCAAGACAGGAGCACTGGCTTTGTCCGATTGGTGCGCGTTATACCAAGCAGTCCACGCTTCAATTTCTTGGGGTGGCAAGACATTCACATCCCAGCCCAACATATATAACCAGCTTGCGACAACCGGTGCGCGAACACCATCATCATCAACCACCACAACCCGTGCGCCACGTGTGGCGATGTATTGATCGGTCGCTTGAATTAATTGACCACCCGGGGCATGCTGCGCACCGGCAATGGGTTGACGTTTGTTTTCTTCGGGCGTGCGAACATCACACAGATACACACTGCGATCACCATCTTGCCACCAACTCTGTAATGTGTGTGCATCCACCGTCGGAATCGAGAATCGTTGCGCCAAAGCTTGTGAGCGGGCTAGGCGATCACTCAAATCCTGGGTCGAGTCAATCTCCGCATAGCGCTCGTCTTTGCCATGGTTTAAATTCAAATCCTCTAAATACCAACCTTGTGTGCCGTTCTCGAGCGCAACCACGGGATTTTGAACACCCAAGTTAATCAATGTTTGTGCACCAATGATGCTGCGTGTGCGCCCAGCGCAATTGATCACAATCGTCGTGTCTGGCGAGACCGCCAGATCATCAATGCGCAAGGCCAGCTCGCCATTTGGGCAACATTTGGCCTGGGGAATACTCATTTTCTGGTATTCATGAAAAGGGCGACCATCCAGCACAATCAAGTCTTTACCTTCTTGCTGCCAACGATTCAGTTCAGTCGCACTCACGTGAGGTGTTTCAAAATGATGCTCAGCCAACTCACCAAACACTTTGCTAGGTACGTTCACGCCCGCAAACAATTCGAACCCCGCTTTTTGCCAAGCAGCTACGCCCCCTTCTAAGACCTGCAGATCGGTATAACCAAGTTCACGTAAACGTTCAAAAGCCAATGGCGCTACATCTTGGCCAGTTTCATCCACTAATACAATGCGGGTATTGAGTCTGGGCACCAGACGTTGCACGTCAAGCTCCAATACGCTGTATGGCAATGGCATCGCCAGCAACAAATGGGATTCACCAAACTGACCGGCTTCGCGCACATCAAGCAACGCGATTTCAGATCCATCGTGTAACCATTCTTTAAGCGTTTTTGCGTCTACTTGACGAATATCTGTCGCTGTCATGCCTTCTCCTTTTTTGGGATTCATTTATTTGAATGTTTTGAACAACCTACATGCCTGAAGTCTAATGGGAAAGATGCCTTCACAACAAAAACACCATTAAAAAAGGCACAGACAAAATACATTTGACCGTGCCCTCAGGGCATTGCATTTGAATTAAAACGACGTTTAAACTGATTAACGTGATCCGCCCAATAAAACCCCCACGTTGACGCGTTTAGTATCTGCGTTGCGATCCGACTCTTTAGGTGATGTCTGCGCGACAGTCTTTGTAGTCACCGACGGCTCATACGGCTTCAAGAAAAAATCATCGACAGGCGGCTGCACACGCTTTGATGCTAAACGGTCCGAACGGCCACGGCTAGCAGACACTCGCGGCAAGTCAAGCTTACCTTGCGGAATCGTTTGTTTCGTGAGTTTCTCAATATCTTGTAAAAGGCGTTTATTATCCTGGTTAAACAAAGATATCGCTTCACCACTGGCACCTGCACGACCCGTGCGACCAATTCGGTGCACATAGTCTTCTGCATTAAACGGCAAATCGTAATTAATCACACAGGGCACACCGGCCACGTCGATCCCCCGCGCAGCGACATCCGTGGCGACCAGCACTTCAAGCTCACCCGCTTTAAAGGCTTCCAGCACACGCATCCGGTCCTGCTGGGACTTATCGCCATGAATCGATTCTGCCTTCACCCCGTCGCGCTCAAGCTGACGTGCCAGACGAGCTGCACCCAACTTGGTATTTGAAAACACAATGACTTGATTTAAGCCCTTGGACTTCACTAAATGTGCCACTGCATCACGTTTGTCTTCATCACGCACTTCGTACACAATTTGTGTCACTGTATCGGCCGTGGCATTGCGTGTGGCGACTTCCAACTCAACTGGGTTCGACAGATAAGTGCGACCAAGTTTACGAATGTCGTTACTAAACGTCGCAGAAAACAGCATCGTCTGACGTTTTTTGGGTAAAGCCTGAACAATACGCTCTAGGTCCGGCAAAAAGCCCATATCCAGCATGCGATCGGCTTCATCCAACACCAAAATACCAACTTGCGACAAATTCACGGTTTTCTGGTTCATGTGATCCAGTAATCGTCCCGGTGTGGCCACCAAAATCTCGCAACCATTGCGCAAGGCTTCTTTTTGTGGACCGATATCGACACCCCCAAAAATCACCGTACTGCGCAGGGGCGTTTCTTGGCTATATCGGCAAACGCTTTCGTAGACCTGATCGGCAAGCTCACGCGTTGGTGTCAGGATCACAGCACGCACTGGATGTCGGGCAGGTGATGCACTGGCATTGGCAAGCGCCATCAAGCGATGTAAAACGGGCAACGTAAATGCGGCTGTTTTACCTGTTCCCGTTTGCGCAGCACCCATCACGTCAGCCCCAACCATGGCAACTGGCAAGGCTTGGGCTTGGATCGGTGTCGGTGTCGTGTAGCCGGTTTGAACCACAGCCTTCAGAATTGCAGGGTGCAATCCCATTTGCTCAAATGTGAGCGGCGTCTCGGAAACTGGCTGACTGTCTGATATGTTTGTAGAATTCATTAAGACCTTTGAAATAACTGCTGCACAGTTTAACGCAAACCAGACAAAAAACGCGTGTGAATCTATGATTTTGCGAGTCTTTTTTTAGATCCAGGCAACCACAGCGCGAATACACCAGAAAGCCACCATGCCGCCCACGATCAACCAGACAGCATTCTTCGTTTTAAGATAAACCCAAACCGCGATCACGGCCGCGATCAAACGCTCATCGACAACAAACCCACCAGCCTGCACATTCCAAGGCAATAACTCAGGCACGATAATCGCGGTCAATGCGGCAGCAGGCGCATAACGCAATGCACGACGCGTTTCCTCTCCGAGCGACACACGTTCTCCGAACAACAAAAAGACAGCTCGTGTCAGAAACGTACAGATCGTCAATAGCGCGATCACCGCATAGACATAAATATCCTGTTCACTCATGACTCTTTTTTCCTGCTGCGACGCTCAATAAGCATGCCGCTGATAATGCCTGAAATCACGGCCACTAAAAGCCCCAGACGCAGTGGCAATGCTTGCGTCAACCAAGCCACAACACCAGTCACTAACATGACAAACAACATCGGACGCGTCGTTGCCAAGGGCACCGTAATGGCCATCAACGCCAGCACAGCCGCATATTCTAGTGACCATGCACTGGGCACCAATGTGCCCAAAAAAATCCCTAGAATGGAAGAAGTTTGCCAAACAATCCAGCCGGGGATGATCATCCCCAGAAAATACCAACGTTGTTGTAAAGTGCCTCGCACTTTGTCATCACCAAAGCGCGGAATAAACAAGGCAAATGCCATATCTGTCGTTAGATAACCGTACGCGAGGCGCCGTTGCCAACTTTGATTCTGAAAGTAGGGTTGCAACGCTGCGCTAAAAATCACAAATCGCAAATTCACCACACAACCCGCCACAAAAATTAGCCAAAGTGGTGCACCTGTCGCAATCAATGGCAAAGACGTCAGTTGGGCTGAACCCGCATAGACTAAAAGTGTCATCATCAATGCAGCACTCTCAGTCAAGCCAGACTTCACCATGGCCACCCCACTCACCAGCCCCCAAGTTCCCGTCGCAATCAAAGCCGGCCGAACGGCTATCAGTCCTTCACGCCAGGCAAGGCGCGCCTCATCGGTCAAATTCAACATAGCATTTACTCAGAGAACCCCTTTACACAATCCGCGATCACGACTGTCATTTTTGACTCGCCATTCGGACGAGATATCACATACGTCGGCCATTGTAGAACCTGAAACACACAAAGAACTCTGTTCGCCAATCTAGGGCTCATACTCATACCCGAGCGACAACCTGCTTGTTACAATGATGAAAATTTCATGTGATACGCGATTTAAATGGCGTATCAGACAGCTGACTGGCCTATACGCACCGATCAGAAACGGATTTCTCACTATGACACAAACAACATCTTCACACGACAAGCCTCTGGATATTGACCCTCAGTCAGACCTGACGGCCACACGGATCACAATCACCGAAAAAGAATTACCTTTGCATTGCCCGGGGAGTAAATCACCCCTCTGGAGCATGCATCCTCGTGTTTATTTAGACATTTTGACAACTGGCTCTGTGGAGTGCCCTTATTGCGGGGTGCATTACGATCTGGAACCTGGCACCAAAGCGCCAGACCACCCTCACTAAGGACCGGTGAATGGTGCCTGACACTGCTGACAACACAGACTTCGCACACCGATCCGGATCGAGCAACGCAACATCTGGGGATTCGTGCGGCATAGAACCCATTCGCAGCCATGATGCATGTCATCGCGCGTGCTCGGCCTCGCACTTGTCCTTCAAGCGCTCGCCGTTTCCATTGACAACGGAGTGGCAAACGGCCCTATGAGCGCAACTTTTGACACATCCACCTGCCCGGTGCCTGTTTGGCTGCCTGGTGGTCACATTCAAACGCTTTATGGTGCGTATGTCGCACCCGCCAATCACCTGAGATTCGTGCGTGAGCGTGTCAACACACCGGATGGCGATTTTCTGGATTTTGACTGGAGTGGACCGGGTCTCGTGGCGCAACCGGCAGTTCCTGCCCAAGATCAGGAACCCCTACCTCGTAAGAGTGTTGCCTTGCGCTGGATGACCGATGAAGATCGGACGCTCATCGAGGGCATGACTGAAACCCCTGCCTTGGTCTTGTTTCACGGATTAGAGGGCAACAGCGAAAGCCGTTATTCCCAATCGATTCTTCAATACTTTAGAGCACGGGGCTGGCTAGTCGTTTTGGCGCATTTTCGGGGATGCTCTGGCACTCCCAACCGACTTGCACGCGCCTATTACTCGGGTGATTCTGACGAGATCGCATTTATTTTACGAACTGTTCGTTCAAGAGCCTCAAATGCGCACTGGCATGCCGCAGGTGTGTCTCTGGGTGGCAATGCTTTATTGAAGTTTCTGGGCGAACGCGCAAGCCAAGCACGCCATTTAAAAGCGGCGGCGGCCATTTGTGCCCCCATGGATTTAGTCGCCACGGGAAACCACTTGAGTGACAACTGGTTTGGTCGACATTTCTACACAAGGCATTTCTTGCGATCCATGAAGCCTAAGATTCTGGAAAAAGCCACCCGCTTTCCAGGTGCCATTGATGTCGTCCAACTTTCAAGCGCAAAAACATTACGCGATTTTGATGGGGCATACACGGCTCCTATGCATGGTTTTTCCAGTGCAGAAGATTACTGGACACAATCCTCAAGCAAACCCTGGTTGCCGTCGATTGAAACCAATACGTTGATTTTAAATGCGCGTAATGATCCTTTTATCCCGCAAGCAAGCTTGCCCGGACCTGATCAGGCCAGCACCGCAGTCACGCTCCACCAACCCGCAGAAGGCGGACATGTTGGGTTTACGACAGGCACATTTCCGGGCAATGCAAACTGGCTGCCGGCTCGACTCGCACGTTTTTTTCTGACCGGATACTAATTCTGATGTTTAAACCGGCTTATCAGAAAACCAGCATAACGACGCTGACTATTTTACTGGCGGCGCTCGCCATGCTCGGTCCATTTGCAACCGATGCGTACCTGCCGTCGTTCTATGAGATCGGGGAAGCATTTAACATTGATCAGCCACAAGTTCAGCTGTCGCTCAGTGCTTATCTACTTTCTTTTGCGTTCATGAGTTTGTTTTGGGGCATGCTCTCCGATAGTTTCGGGCGCCGCCCCGTGATTATCTTTTCCACAGTGATCTTTACGATCGGGTGTATTGGGGTTGCCCTGGCGCCCACATATGGATGGCTCATCTTTTTTCGGATTGTTCAGGGCTCATCAGCCGGGGCTGGTCGTGTCATTGGTCAGGCCTTGGTTCGCGATCGATTTGGCGGCTCTGAAGCACAACGCTTTTTTGCCAATATCACCATGGTGTTTAGCTTGGCTCCCGCAATCGCACCGATTTTTGGGGGGTATGTCAGTGAATATATTGGTTGGCGCGCCGTCTTCTGGTCATTGACTCTCTTTAGCGTTTTACTCATGTTTTATTGTTGGCGTGATCTGCCTGAAACCTTGATCAAAGAAAAAAGACACCCATTTCGGATCACTGTGATCATGAGCAACTACGTGAAGGCGTTACGCAATCCACATTTTGTGCTGGCAATTGTGGGATTAGGTTTTGCCTTTGCTGGATTTGCCATCTACATTTCTTCAGCCGCACACTTTATTCTCGACATTCTTGGCTTGTCACAAACCTCGTTTGGGTGGTTATTCCTGCCATTTATCAGCGGCATGTTCCTAGGCTCTATGATCAACTCCCGCTTTGCGGAGAAACTCAAACTTGAACTGACCGTTAAAATTGGCTTGAGCATTCTGATCTTTGGTGCTTGCTGGAACGTGGTTTACAACATTTTCTTTACAGCCGAAGTGCCCTGGGCTGTGATCCCCATGTTTATTTATGCCTTCGGCATGTCGCTGGCATTACCGGGCATGACGATCATGACGCTCAATTATTTCCCAGCCATTCGGGGCACAGCATCTTCTTTACAAAGCTTCGTGCAAATGACGATTTTTTCGATCATCGCCGGGCTCATTGCCCCGCTAATCTTTCAAAGCGCATTGCGATTGTCTCTGGGTATGCTCGGAACATCCGCTCTGTGCATTAGTTTGTGGACTTTGGCTCGATATTTAGCCTTGCGCAGTGCCGCCGCACATCCATCGTCCTGACACCCAAACAATCAACCTCCAAAACGCTCCAGTATTTCGCGCTCTTGCGCCATTTTCTGACGCACTTCCCGAATCCGCACATCCAGCACGGACTGCTCACGAAAGTCTTTCGTCATCTCACGTGCTTGTTCTAGTTGTGCGATCGCAGCTGGAAAAGCACCCGTCAGGACGTAATACTGCGCCATAACCTCACGCCCACGAATAGGTTCGTTAGCTTGCATCAATGCATTTGCACGCTGTTGATACAGGCTTGGAAACTCTTCAGGCCAGCGTTTCAACACACCTTCCAAAACCTTTGCAGCCTGTGCAGGCTGCCCCATCTGTGACAAAGCACGTGCTTGAACCTCTGCAAGCGCGACATGATTAGGCCATTTTGATAAAGCCTGTCGAGCTGTTTGCTGAGCAGCTTGTGGTTGACCAGAAACCAGCTGCAACCAAGCATCTTGTCTAGCGATATAAGCTGAATCACCCGCTTCCCGCGCTTTTTGTAAATACGCTCGGGCTAAGTTGTGATCACCCTGTCGACTTGCCAACTCAGACAAAGCCAAATTGGCTGCTGAACGCGCCGAACTTGAGCCGCGTCTGGCCTCATCGGCCAACCGATCTTGAAGCCGACGAATGTCTTCTCGGTTGGTGGCTTGCGCCACCAACGCCCTAGCACGCACATACGCAAAGTCCCGACTGTCTTGATAACTGGAAGCAGACAGATTACGAGTTCTGTTTTGCATATCTGTCATGCGATCCATACTCAAGGGGTGTGTGCTCAGATATGTGTTGCCCCCGCGCTGACCCATATTTAAGTTCGAAGCATGCATCAGCTTTTCAAACATCGACTGTAAACCCGTGGGATCAAACCCTGCTTTCGTCATCATCTGCAGTCCTACCCGGTCTGCTTCACTTTCTGCGTCACGAGAAAACCCCAGCTGCCGATCAATGGCTGCCGCCTGCCCAAAGGCAGCGACTCCTGCGGCCAAACCCGCACCTCCAGCCAAAGCGGCCAGTAAAGCACCTGCAATCGAGGCAAGCATCAAAGCACTGGTTTGCTGTCGTTGTGTTAACCCTCGGGCAATATGGCGTTGCGTGACATGAGAAATTTCATGTGCAACGACGCCCGCTAGCTCAGACTCTCGTTCACTAATGGCAATCACCCCGGTGTTAATGCCGATATAGCCACCCGGCATCGCAAACGCATTAAAAGCCGGGTCACGTACCGCAAACAATTCCACGCTTGGCGTACCACCCACTGCATGACGCGCCAATTTCTGACCCAGTTGATTTAAATACTGATTGATTTCAACATCATGAACATAGGTTGGGTCTAAGCGACCTTGGCGCATGATGAGTTCACCAAGGCGTTGCTCCGTTAACGGTGAGAGATCGGCTGAAGCGTTAGAGCCCAGTGAAGGCAGCCCTATCGGTTGGGCCATCGCAGGTGTTGCAATCCAGACGGGTAAAACAAGCGACAAAGCCAATGTGACCGAGGTGGTGCGAAACAAACGCTTTGACTGCAATGACATGGTTCCTCCGCCTTCGCAATTCAGATTTGATGGGCATTCACGCCTGATCAATACAAAGACAATGCGCCTGACATTCTGTGTAAAATTACTCAACGTACTGGTTAATGATAAGGGATTTAAAAAAATTATGCGTCCTATCCGTAAAGCCGTCTTCCCGGTTGCAGGGCTTGGCACCCGATTTTTGCCTGCGACAAAGGCCATGCCAAAAGAAATGCTACCTGTTGTCGATAAGCCTTTGATTCAATATGCTGTCGAAGAAGCCATTGCGGCAGGCATCACTGATCTGATCTTTGTGACTGGACGTCATAAACGCGCCATTGAAGATCATTTTGACTCGGCACCCGAACTTGAGCGTGAATTACAGGAGAAAGGCAAAGAAGATCTACTCGAAACGCTCAGCGACATCATTGATCCTCAGATCAACTGTATTTACATTCGTCAATCGGCACCCCTTGGGCTTGGACATGCTGTCCTGACCGCCGCACCTGTGGTCGGTGATGAACCCTTTGCGGTGATTCTTGCCGATGACCTGATCGATGCCAAACGTCCCGTGCTGTCTCAACTCATTGATACAGCCCTGAATCATCAAGCCAGTGTGTTGGCCGTTCAGAATGTCGCACATGCCGACACAGATAAATACGGCATTGTGTCTAGCGATCCCATCGATGACAAAACATCACGGATTCACGGCATTGTCGAAAAACCGCACCCCGACCAAGCGCCTTCGACGCTCGGTGTAGTCGGTCGATATGTACTAGACGCTGCTATTTTTCAGTATTTGCGTCATGTGCAGGTAGGTTCTGGTGGCGAAATTCAACTCACCGATGGCATTGCCGCCATGCTCGCTGACCACGCGGTCGTTGCCCATCAATATGAAGGCGTGCGCTACGACTGTGGTAGCAAACTGGGCATGTTCCAAGCCAACGTGGCTTACGGCAAAAAATATCACGGTTTTCACGTCGACTGAACTCGCGCTATCCAGTCGATGCCAATCGTTTTGCTGATCGGGGTTTGCGATGCCAGCGACCCCGATCAGCCAGTCGCATCAAATTGCGAATAGCAATCATCAAGCCCGCAATTTCAGCTAGGGCAGCGGGTATCCACATAATCAATCCGCCTAAGATCTGATCATCGATCGCTGACATGTTAATGGCACGTCCGCACAGATTAAACAACGGATATAAATCCACACTAGAAAACGCAATCATGGCACCTGCAACCATTTGCGGCAACATGGTGACAATAGGCGAGATTACTCTGCCCACAGGGGTCATCACGGCGGGAGGCGATGGGCGGCGATCCAAAATCAAATTCCAGTACATAAAGCCACTAATGACCACCGACCAGTTCATTAACCGATACAAACGCCAATCCAGCATGGAGTAGAACTGGACTGAAGGAATAAGCCAAACCAGCACTAGGAAAATAAACAACGCTGGCACAAAAATCGGGTTGGTCAGCACCGTTTGCAAACTGCGTCCAGCCAGCGTCTGATTAAAGCGTCGCAAACGAATACGCCATGACAGCGGCAGTCCCGCGCGCATCACCGAACCGGGGTACGCAGCCATCAGAACCAATGGTCCGACATGGTGTAAAAAAAGATGTTGAATTCGATGAATAAAAAACATCCGCTCAGCGTAATAGTCTAAGAGCGTATGCATTGGAAAATAAAGCAGAGCGATCCCACACCAAAACAACGCTTTCCTGGCACGTGTGACATGGTGAACGCGCTGACCCCGCACAAACAGCGTAATTCCGACTGCAAAGCACAAAAGCAGTAACGGAGAAAACTCCCAAGGGTCTAACCAAGCCAGCCAATCCATACCCATCACACTAATTTATTCATCCATTCATCTAGCTAAATTGTAATATGGTCTATCATCGAAATCGCAGTGCCCTTGCGACGCCTCAGAGTCCTTCGTTGCAACTTCTTTATCATCAAGCCGATTTTTTACTTTTATTTCAATTCATTCTCACTATGTCATTATGAGTTTGCTTGCCCCACCTTTTGCACCAGAGATTTATCAACAACGCCGTGACAAGCTGGCTCAATGGATGCGTCAACACGGCGGTGGCGTGATGATCATTCCCAATGGTCAAGCCCCTTTGCGCTCTGAATACGCAGAATATCCATTTCGGTTTGACAGTCAGTTCTACTATCTATCTGGATTTACCGAACAAAAAGCCTGGCTAGTTTTACACGTCACGCCGACAGACACGCAGAGTTTGCTGTTTTGTCAGGACAAAAACGAGCAAACCGAAATCTGGGAAGGCCTGTTATGGGGTCCACAGGCCGCGCAAACCGCGTTTGGCTTTGATGAAGCGCACACCATCGACCAGCTCGAAATTTGGATGCGACAACATTTGGCACAAACGCCCAACATCTGGTTTCCGATACAACGCTGTGCCGTCGAGAATCTACCCCAGACCTTTAAAACCTGGCTCACACAGAGTCGCCAAGCACAGCGTCATCAAACCGCACACGCACCACGATGGATGGATATCACGCCCATCGTGAGTCAAATGCGACAAATCAAAGATGCCCATGAAATTGCCACCATGCGCCGGGCTGGACAAATTGCTGCTCACGCGCACTGTGAAGCCATGCGACGAGCTCGACCCGGTCTCACAGAACGGGTGTTACAGGCGCAGCTTTTCTATACCTTTCTCACAGAAGGTGCACAAGACGTTGCGTATGACACGATCGTGGCCACTGGTGCCAATGCGTGCATTCTGCATCATCGCGCAGGCCACGACATCATCGGGCCCGACGATTTAATTCTCATCGATGCGGGCTGTGAACTTGATGGTTACGCCAGCGACATTACACGTACATTTCCAGCGAGCGGGCACTTTAGTTCGGTGCAAGCCGATTTGTACGACATCGTGCTCCATGCACAAGAGGCAGCCATTGCTGTGACACAACCAGGTGCGAGTTTCAATGCAGCGCACGAAGCCGCGGTGGAAGTGATTACGCAAGGCCTTGTCGATGAAAAACTCTTGCGTGGCACCGTCTCGGGACTGATCGAACAAGGTGCTTATCAACGTTTTTATATGCATCGCACCGGACACTGGCTGGGTCTCGATGTACACGATGTAGGCGCCTATCGTCAGTCTGATTCACAAGGCAAGGCGTTACAGACAACAGCCCAACAAGCACCTTGGGTCAATTTAGAACCGGGTATGGTACTCACAATTGAGCCAGGGCTGTATATCCGCCCTGATGCAGACATTCCCGAACGTTACTGGAATCAGGGTATTCGTATCGAAGACGATGCACTGATCACACAAACCGGTTGTGAACTGCTCACGCGTGATGTCCCCGTGACTCGTCACGCAATTGAAACGTTGATGCAAGAACACCTAGACCCAAAAAAGGCGTCCAATGAATAACACCGATTACGATGTCGCCATTATAGGTGCCGGCCCAGCAGGCAGCGCATTGGCCATCTTGCTAGCAAGACTGTCACAAACACCGTCCAGAATTGCGCTATTTCAGATCGAACAAAATACACGCTACGACGTCGACGTAGAAGACGACCCCAGAGTCATTGCGCTCAATGAAGGCAGTCGAGTGCTTCTGGACAGTCTGGGTGCTTGGTCGGATGAAGCTGCAACCATCGACACCATTCACGTTTCTCAATCAGGTCGACTCGGACGCACATTATTAAAAGCAACTGAAATGGACACGCCTGCACTGGGATATGTCGTGCGTTATCAAACACTTTACACCTCGTTACTCGAAGCAGCTCGTGCCAGTGGTGTCACCATTCACCAAGGCGTTGCGGCACAGTTAAGCAACGATGACACGGGTGTTCTCATCACACATGAAGAACAACAGTGGCGCAGTCATTTAGGGGTACGAGCCGATGGATTACGACAAGAAGTAAGTCGTGAAGCTTACGATCAGGTCGCACTCGTCGGTCAGGCCACCGTTTCACTGCCGCGTCACGGCTGGGCGTTTGAACGGTTTACTCGTGAAGGTCCGTTGGCGTTACTGCCACATCCACAAAACCCACATCTGCAATCCATCGTCTGGTGTGTGCGACCCGGCAGAGCGCAAGTACTTCACGACATGTCCCCCATCACCTTTGCCCAAGCCATGCAAACTGATTTTGGGGATCGTCTAGGTACCATCACACCTCAGGGTGAATTCTCTCAATTTCCGCTGTACAAAAGCTTTGATCGTGAACCTGTCCAAGGCCATCTGGTCGCCATTAGCAATGCCGCACAAACACTGCATCCTGTAGCGGGCCAAGGACTCAATCTGGGTTTACGCGATGTCGAAACCTTAGCGCATAGTCTGCGCACTTGGTTGGCTATGCCATCGGTACAAAAATTAGACAGACCGCTTGCTTTGTATCAAAAGTTGCGTAAACAAGATCGTGCGTTGATGACCTCGCTCACCGACACGCTATCAACGGGCTTTTCAACGGGAATCTCCGCTGTAGAGCACCTAGGCGGACTCACTTTACTGGGCTTAGATCTTGTGCCACCAGTGCGTCAGGCCTTTGCACGAATTTTTCTGCAAGGCATCCGAGCTTAGAGTCACGAGCCAAACTATCCATACAGTGGCAGCACGTCCTATACAATGTCGTCATGCAAATAGGTTCCTGGAAACTTCCCAATCCGGTCTTTGTCGCACCCATGGCCGGTGTCACCGATCGTCCCTATCGCCAGTTGTGTAAACGACTGGGCGCAGGTCATGCCATTTCCGAAATGGCGGCCAGCAACCCGGCACTCTGGGACAGTGTAAAATCAGCCAGACGACTAGATCATGCCGGTGAAATTGATCCGGTGACCGTGCAAATCGTCGGTTCTGACCCAGACATCATGGCGCAAGCAGCCCAATTCAACATTGACAAAGGCGCGCGCATCATCGACATCAATATGGGCTGCCCGGTCAAAAAAGTCTGTAAGGTCGCATCGGGTTCAGCGCTTTTACGAGACGAACCCTTGGTTGCTCGTATTCTCGAAGCCGTAGTAAACGCTTGTGAACCACACGGTGTTCCCGTCACGTTAAAAACCCGAACGGGCTGGGATCGTCAGACACGCAATGCCGTTCGAATCGCAAAAATTGCGCAAGAAACAGGAATTGCAGCAATAACTTTGCACGGTCGCACACGTGCCGACCGATACGAGGGTCAAGCCGAATACAATACGATCCGTGAGGTTAAGGAAAACTGTCAGATCCCCGTCATTGCCAACGGTGATATTGACAGTGGTTCTAAAGCCAGACAAGTTCTCGACGAGACTGGCGCTGATGCAGTCATGATTGGCCGAGCCGCCATGGGTAAACCTTGGCTATTTCGTGAAGTTCATCATTTTTTGCAGACAGGTGAGGTCTTACCATCACCTACCGTTGCACAAATCGGTGAATGGTTGCTAACACACTTGGAAGATCACTATCAGTTTTACGGTGAAGCAACAGGGGTTAGAACCGCACGTAAACACATCGGCTGGTACTTTGAGAATCTTGCCAGTGGTCCGTCGTTAATTCAGTCGATTAACGCCATCGAAACGACCGCTGAACAGTACCGTACGATCGAACGCTGGCTTAAAGAACAAGAACCTGAAGGATCCACGAAACCATTGCGGACAACACATTTGGCAGCCTGAACAACTGACTCAACCGATCATAATGAAATCAATCCAATCTCTTGATGAATCCGTGCGGCTTAATTTACAGGCCTATTTCACAAATCTGGGTGACAACGAACCCAGTGGTATGTGGAATATGGTGATGAGCTGTGTTGAAAAACCTTTACTGGAAAGCGCGATGAAACGTGCTGAGGGCAATCAGTCACGCGCCGCCCAGTATCTAGGTATCACACGCAACACCTTGCGTAAAAAGCTCCTTGCGCACAAGCTGATCGACGCATAACCTATTACTTTTTAAGAACTTAACCAAACTATTCTCACCATGAAAATCCAGACCGCCCTCCTCTCCGTCTCCGATAAAGCGGGTATCGTCGAATTTGCCCGCGCACTGCATGCCCGTCAGGTCAGACTCCTTTCGACTGGCGGCACTGCCAAGTTGCTGGCAGAAGCTGGCTTGCCAGTCACAGAAGTCGCCACTCACACAGGCTCTCCTGAAATCTTGGACGGGCGCGTCAAGACCCTACACCCTCGCATTCACGCTGGCTTATTAGCCCGACGCGATGATGATGGACACATGAAGACTTTGTCAGACCACGACATTGATCGCATTGACCTTCTGGTGGTGAATCTGTATCCCTTTACGCAAACTGTTGCCAATGCGGCATGCACCTTAGAAGATGCCATTGAGAACATTGACATTGGCGGACCAGCCATGCTGCGTGCAGCTGCTAAAAACCATGGCACCGCACAAGGTGGTGTCACCGTCGTCACTGATCCGACAGACTACAACAAAGTCTTACTGGAAATGGATCAAAACCATGGTCAAACCAGTTACGGTTTGCGCCTTGCTTTGGCTTTGAAAGTCTTTACTCACACCGCGGCTTATGACGGCGCAATCGCCAGCTTTTTGAGTAGTTTAGAACACACCGAACCCGATCCCAAAGCGGTCGCTCAACGCGATCCTTGGCCACAAGTGTTGTCCTTACAGCTGCATCGTAACCAAACCTTGCGCTATGGTGAAAACCCACAACAATCGGCCGCTTTTTACAAAGATCCTGTGGTAGGGGTAGGTTTACTGGCCAATCTGCGTCAAGTTCAAGGTAAAGGACTTTCCTACAACAACATTGCCGATGCGAATGCCGCTTGGGAATGTGTGCGTCACATGGACCGCACCGCCTGCGTCATCATTAAGCATGCCAATCCATGTGGTGTCGCTGTTGGTGACAACACACTCGAGGCCTATCAAAAAGCCTTTAAAACAGATCCCACATCGGCATTTGGCGGCATTATCGCGTTTAACCGTCCGCTCGATGCAGCCACCGCACAAGCAGTCAGCGAACAATTCCTAGAGGTATTAATCGCGCCAGGGTTTGATGGCGCTGCTCTAAGCATTCTCGCGCAAAAGAAAAATGTGCGTGTACTCGAAATTCCACTCGGAACCGGAGACAATCAGTTTGAAGTCTGCCGTGTGGGTGGCGGCTGGTTAGTTCAAACACCAGACACAGGTCTTTTGGCCCCCGAAGGACTACAAGTTGTCACATCACTGCAACCCACAGAACAGCAAATGAATGACATGTTGTTTGCTTGGCATGTGGCGAAGTATGTCAAATCCAATGCCATCGTATTTGCTGCAGACGGCATGACAATGGGGGTTGGTGCTGGGCAAATGAGTCGCGTTGACTCAGCTCGAATTGCCAGTATCAAAGCGCAAAACGCAGGCCTATCACTTCAAGGCAGTGCAGTGGCATCTGACGCATTCTTCCCATTTCGCGATGGTCTTGATGTGGTCGTGGACGCCGGTGCTACATGCGTCATCCAGCCTGGTGGCAGTGTTCGCGATGAAGAAGTCATTTCCGCTGCCAATGAGCGTGGCGTTGTGATGGTGCTCACAGGCATGCGTCACTTCCGTCACTAAGATCATCATGCGAATTCTCGGTGTCGATCCTGGGCTACGTCGCACAGGTTTTGGTGTGATCGATGTTCAGGGTCAGGCACTGAAATACGTTGCCAGTGGCACGATCGTCATTGACCCACAGGCTGCCCTTGCCCAGCGCCTCAAAATCATTCTAGACGGGCTCAGACAGGTCGTACAGGACACCAAACCCGACCTGGCTGCGCTAGAAATTGTATTTGTGAATGCCAACCCTCAATCCACGCTCTTGCTCGGACAAGCACGAGGTGCCGCTTTATGTGCTTTAGCCGACAGCGGTCTAGACGTTCATGAATACACGGCCCTGCAAGTTAAAAAATCCGTTGTAGGCTACGGCAAAGCTGGCAAAGAGCAGGTTCAAGAAATGGTGCAGCGCCTGCTGCGTTTAACGTCTGCTCCCCCGTCTGATCCTGCTGACGCACTGGCTTGTGCGATTTGCCATGCACACACAGGCGCTATGCTGGGTCATCTTGAAAAACTCGGTTGGTCCCAGCGCAACACTCGATCCGGACGCAGTAGCACACGGGCTTCGCGTCTGCGACTCACTCATTTACCAGGAACTCAGGAATCATGATTGGACGCTTGGTCGGTCAGCTTTATGAAAAATCTCCGCCACGTATCGGCATCGATGTGCAGGGCATTGGTTACGAAGTCGATGTGCCGATGAGCACGTTTTGTAATCTGCCACAGGTGGGTGATACCGTCACCCTTCTCATCCACATGGTCGTGCGCGAAGATGCTCAGCTTCTGTACGGATTTGCCACGGCAGAAGAACGCAACACATTCCGAGAGTTGATCAAAGTGACAGGCATTGGTGCAAAAATTGCACTGGCTGTGCTGTCCGGTCTGTCCGTCTCTGAGCTGGCACTGGCCATTCAAACGCAGCAAGCCGATCTGCTCGTTCGAGTCCCCGGTATTGGTAAAAAAACCGCTCAACGTCTGTTACTTGAGCTCAAGGGCAAACTGGGACAGCCTGATGAAACAACTGGCATTGTGAATGCGACACTGCCCGCACAATTAGAAGTGCAGGCAGCGCTTATGGCGCTGGGCTATTCAGAAAAAGAATCGGCCAAAGCCATCAAACACCTGCCAGAAGGTATCGATGTCACCGAAGGGATCCGGCAGGTCTTAAAACAAATGAACCGCTAGAGCGCGACTTTAAACGTCTTCGCGCTCATCGTCTGAGTGAATCCCCATGGCTTCTAAGAAGCGGGACACCATGTTGTAGGCTGCCACGGTGGCTGTGAGCTCCACAAGCTGCTGGTGGTCAAAGATGTCTCGAACCGCTTTTGCGACGTCTTTAGGCACTTGGATATCACGCGTCATCGCATCGGTATAGGCCAATACAGCCAGTTGCGTGTCATCGTAAACATCGCGATTTGCTTGCCAATCATCGAGCGCATTCAGTTGCGCTTCAGTCACTCCTTCTTTAAGTGCAATGGGTCGATGTTGATCGGCTTCGTAAGGCGCCCCATTGATCAAGGCAACTCGCATAATCACAAGCTCTCGCAAAGCCGCTGAAAGTTGGCATTGCTGGCGAATAGCCGTCAGATACGTTAACCAACCTGCAGCCACTGGTGGGCTGTGCAATAACATCTGGTACAGATGTAATACCTCACCACGTTCAGCAATAAAACGCTCAACCAAAGGTTGAACTTCGGGTTGTGTCAGGTCTGCATAAGGAATACGTGCCATCTAGTTTCTCCTCCAAATTTATACACAAGGACACAGGCCGTCTCACCTCAACAGCCTGTATGTGTTCAATCACACCTTGTTTTGAATCATCATGCCGTCTTTATGACAATCAGATGATGCCTTCTGACGGTTGTGCAATCCATGGGCCGTAAGATGTCAGATCCACGTTCCCACCACTCACCACCACACCGACACGGCTGCCTGGTTTCAAGGGCACCAGACCATTGAGCAGTGCAGCTGTCGCCAACGCACCCGTAGGCTCAATCACGACCTTGAGGCGATGTGCAAACCAGCGCATCGTTTCAATCAGTTGTTCATCAGTCACAGTAAAAATATCTGACACATGACTCTGAATCACGGCAAACGGCAACTCACCCACAGACGTCGTGAGTGCACCGTCAGCAATTGAACGTGGAGGCGCGATATGAATTCGATAGCCTGCCTTAAATGATTGCTGTACGTCGTTACCTGCTTCAGGCTCAACACCATAGACTTTGCAGTCTGGTGACAAAGTCTTAGCGGCAATGGCGCAACCTGACAACAAACCACCACCGCCCAGCGGAGTGATCAGTGCGTCCAGATGGCCGACTTTCTCAATCATTTCTAAAGCTGTTGTGCCTTGTCCAGCCATCACCATCGGATGGTCATAGGGCGGGATAATCGTGGCACCAGTTTGCGCAGCGATCTCACGGGCAATCGCTTCGCGATCTTCTGTATCACGCTTATAAGTCACGATTTTGGCACCATAACCTTCGGTGGCCATCCGTTTTAAAGGGGGTGCGTCTTCTGGCATGATAACGGTGGCTTGTACGCCCACCAGTTGACTTGCGAGCCCCACCGCTTGCGCGTGGTTGCCAGATGAATACGTCACGACACCTCGACGGCGCTGATCTGCATTTAGGTTGGCCAGTGCATTATACGCGCCACGGATTTTAAAGGCACCTGTGCGCTGAAACGCTTCGACCTTAAAGAAAACCTGCGCACCGACACGCTGGTTAATGTCCCGACTTTGCAAGACTGGAGTCTTGTGAACCACACTGCGTATCGTTTGCGCAGCGCGTGCCACATCCGCAAAGGTCGGCACTTTCAAACTCTGTGAATCTGTCATAATCACCATCCAATAATTCGTACAAGCCAGATCCCACTTGGATACTGACGACTTATTTGTTTGTGTAGTGTACGATTGTTCGCATCTTCTTGCGCGTTTTGATCATGAGCATACAATCCGACAACCTAAGTAGTCACGATTCACAACCCCGAATTGTCAGTCCGGCCCCCGTTTCTAACAACGAGGCTTCCATCGAACGCGCCTTGCGCCCCAAGGCTTTAGATGAGTATGTCGGCCAACAAGCGGTACGTGAACAATTACAAATTTTTATCGAAGCAGCTCGCGCACGCGAAGAATCGCTTGACCATGTGTTGTTATTCGGCCCTCCTGGGCTAGGAAAAACAACACTGGCGCACATCGTGGCCTATGAAATGGGTGTCAATCTGCGTCAAACCTCAGGGCCTATCTTAGAGCGCCCGGGTGATCTGGCGGCTTTACTCACCAATCTGGAGCGCAATGACGTTCTCTTTATTGATGAGATCCACCGTTTATCGCCTGTTGTCGAAGAAATCTTGTATCCCGCATTAGAGGATTTTCAGATTGACATTCTGATCGGTGAAGGCCCTGCCGCACGCAGCGTCAAACTCGATCTACAACCTTTTACTTTGGTCGGTGCGACGACACGCGCTGGCATGCTCACCAATCCATTGCGTGACCGATTCGGCATTGTGTCCCGACTGGACTTTTACACACACGATGAACTGACCCACATCGTCAAACGCAGTGCAGCTCTGCTTCAGGCCGACGCGAGCGAAGATGGCGCGCGTGAAATCGCCCGTCGATCCCGCGGCACACCTCGAATTGCCAACCGACTCTTGCGGCGTGTGCGTGACTACGCACAAGTCCGTGCTGACGGTTTAATCACGGCTGACATTGCCAATCAAGCCTTGTGCATGCTGGATGTGGACCACAAAGGCCTAGACCTAATGGACCGCAAATTACTCGAAGCGATTGTTTTAAAGTTTGATGGTGGTCCCGTGGGAGTAGACAGTCTAGCAGCCGCCATCGGTGAAGACCGAGACACCATCGAAGATGTGATTGAGCCTTATCTGATTCAGAATGGGTTGTTGCAACGTACACCGCGAGGACGGATTGCGACTCAAACGACTTGGTTACATCTGGGCTTATCAGGTGGCCCAAAAACCGACGTCTCAGAGCTTTTTTAAGACAGGTCGCGCTGTTGCATCCAGAACTGAGATTCGCCTTTGAGTAAACGCACCCCTTGATCCGTCATTGCGAGTGTGCGATAACCCTCATCGTCCATTACCAAGTCACCACGCCCCACCATGGTGAGCATCAGACGACGCCATTGGGTGGCTTTGAGATCTCGACCCACTCCAAACACTGTCAGCGTGTCATGTTGCAAGGCTTTCACACGTGCTGTGAATCGACCTTGCAAAATGTCACTAATGTGACCAGCCCCAAAGCGCTCACCACGTTCGCGCCACAATCGGTAGATCGCTGACAAAACCATACGTGCATAGATCGTGACCTCAATTGACTGATCGAGTGATAAACACCGGTCACAATGCCCACAGTGCTGAATCTGCTCATCAAAATGCGCTAGCAATGCCTGCACACGGCATTCAGAGCGCGCACACAGCGCCAACATCGCTTGACCCGCAGCTTGAGCCTGAGCGACTCTAAAGCCAGGATCCTGAGTCGGCCAGACGTGATTTAAGCGTGTGGCATCTTCCAGCCCCCACAGCATCCAAGCATGACTCGGTTGTCCATCACGACCTGCTCGCCCTGTTTCCTGAAAATAGGCTTCCATTGAGCGGGGCACATCGGTATGCGCCACAAAGCGCACATCGGGTTTGTCGATCCCCATCCCAAAAGCCACAGTCGCCACCATGACAGGCACATCACCCGTCAAAAAAGCTCGCTCGCGCTCAATGCGCTGCTGAGCATCCAAACCCGCGTGATAGGCCTGCGCACGAATCCCTGCTTGTTCTAGCCATTGCGTAATTCGCTCAACTCGGGCACGTGATGCACAGTACACAATGCCCGATGCCTCCACCCCAAAACGCGCTTGTTGTTGACGAATAAACTGCACCAGTTGCGTGCGCAAGTGATCACGCACCACGATTTCGTAATAGATATTAGGTCGATCATGACTTGCCTGAAACACCTGCGCTTCAGGCAATGCTAGTCCCTGCAAAATATCCTGCGCAGTTTTAGGCGTTGCGGTGGCTGTCAGTGCAATACAGGCAACTTGTGGCCAGCGTTGCGCCAAAACCGCCAGCTGTTGATACTCAGGCCGAAAATCATGACCCCATTGCGACACGCAGTGGGCTTCATCAATCGCAAACAATGAAATCTTGACTTCAGACAATAAGCGCAACGTGCGCTCTAACAGCAAACGTTCTGGCGACACGTACAACAACTTAATTTCACCAGATCGCAGCGCTTGTTCAGTTTGCCGATTCTGGTCAGCACTTTGCGTGGAGTCCAGACTGGCCGCAGCTACACCCAATGCACGCAAATCAGCAACTTGCTGACGCATCAAAGCAATCAATGGACTCACCACCACCGTCACATGCGGCAAAACAAGCGCAGGCACCTGATAGCAAAGTGATTTTCCACCACCTGTGGGCATCAACACCAAGGCATCCTGACCGCCCAAGACGTGGGCGATGACATCGGCTTGCGACGATCGGAAATGATCGAATCCAAAAACCTCAGACAATACCTGAGCAGCCTGTTCTTGCAGGCTTGTGAGCAATGGCATTTCGGTCATGTGGTTTCGCGCACACTACGGGGTCTAAACAAGCGCACATAACCGAGCACGTTCGAAACCAACAAGATCGGCGTGATCACCACCAGTCCCGCAATCACCCAGCGCAAAGACTCACGGGCAGCCGCCGCATCCCAGACAGTGAACTCGTCAAGCACCAGATACGGAAAATAACTAAATGCCAGACCGAGTAAAAAAGACACACTGATCAACGCTGCCAGAAAGAGCGGCAAACTTCTCACCGGTTGGTTGGTTTCACGAGAACGACGCAAGGTTAATTCCAGTGCCACAAACAAGCCCAAGAGCCATAGCCACCAAACAAAGAGCTTAGTCACTCCAATCGTGCCGTGGATCCATCGATAGTAGATACCGGGACTCGAAAGCATCAACACCAAAGACACGGCAATCAAAGCAGCAGCCACCCAGCGAATCACCATCAAACCGCGATTTGCTGCTTGCTTGCGCTCCGAATCTGTTCCCCAAGTCAGCACCCAGCAACTGGCCAACAAAACGCAGTTTGCGCCGACACCAAAGATGACCAATGCATTAAACAACCAGCCATGGACACCACTGTCACTAATGTGTGCGTAATGCACGAGCCACAAACCCAAACCTGCAGCACTGGCGTATGCGCCCAAGCCGTACACTCGATTCCAGTGCGTCTGCGCACTCATGCTGGCACGGGCGCGAAACTCAAAGGCAACACTGCGTAAGATAGCGCCTGTCATAAACAACAAGATCGGCAGGAACAGACCATCGAAGACCGGTACCCAACCCAAGGGGAAGCCCGCAATAAACACCCCGAACAGCAATAAAGCCCATGCTTCATTGGGTGCACGCCATCCAGTCAAGGCATCCAAAAGTCGTGCGCGCGACGCTTCGCGACTCCAAGGGAGCAGCAAACCACACCCCACATCAAAACCATCGAGCACCACGAGTCCGGCCAGCAAAAACATCACAAATGCAAACAGCATCAGTGGCATCCAGAACATCGGATCTGTGGCAGCCAACCCCATCGAAGCGGCTAGTGTCCCAATCATGACAACCTCACCCCAGAACGATGAACAGGCACAATGCCTTCTTTGAGTGCATGTCTAATCAAACCAAACCAGCCCCACACAATCATCAGCACCAGGCCCAGACTCAATACGAACCCGATCCACAATTCATTCATCCCCACCGGACTGACTAAGGCCTGAATCTGTGACAAACCTTCTGTGCCCATCACGTCACGCAGATTGCTCTGCAAAAAAAGCCAGGTCAACACAAGCAACACAGGGCCTGTTAACCCCGACAAAGCCACAAACCTTGGGTACATTAAAACTTGTGCGCGCCGACTTTTTGAGAGTTGCCAAAACATGACGCACAAGATGGCCAAATGCCAACACCAAATCAAAGCTAAAACCCTGAACATCAGCAACAAATCTGCACCCAGATTTGCTCTGAATTCGACTCGAGCCTGACTCTGCGTGAGTAACGAAATGAGCGTGTGTCCTGTTGGCCATTGACCAAGTGCAACGGCAAATAGTCCCCAAGCCAAAACAAGAAGACCTAAAAGACCGATCAGACCAGCCGCTAAACGGTGAGCCAAGCTTGGTTCATTGTCTGGCTGTCTGAATCGCTGACTAGTCCAGACCGTTAGCAATGCACAGGAGAGCAAAATCAAAACCTGCGCAACAAAAACCGACAGCTGTACAAAGAACTGATGATTAAAAACAATCTCAAACCAGTCGTGAACCCGAAACTGACCATCTAGCCAAGTCGCCCCAACAGGAACACGCAACCAACTCTGAATGACTGTCAGCGCCAATAAGATCATGGTCAACCCTATGGCCGTTACCAAAAGGTTAAAATTAAAGGCAGTGCTTGAAACGCGGTGACGGCTATAAAGCATCACCCCAAAACTCGTGGATTTTAAAACGAATGCCAGTAAAACCACCAAGAGCAGCCAAGGCCCAAGCACATTGCCCACCCGTTCAACGGAGATCGGCAAGGTGATGGCCGTGAGCATCATCGTCAGAAAACCCACACCCAATGCGCTATAAGCAGTCAATGCGAACGTGCGTAACCAGAACTGAAAAGTGGGCCGAACGTGCCCGTCAGAACGCCAATGCCACGCCCAGAGCATCCAGGCTAGACCTAGTAAAAAAGACACAAAAAGCTGGGTCAGTACCCACGGCACTCCCAGCTGCGTTTGCATAATAATTGAGCGCATACTCTCCATAGGATCAACAGTGTAGTCGTGTCATGGCAAAATGTGGTCTTAATTTGCTTCTGGTGACGACTTTACGTCCTGATACCCCTTGATTCAAGAGTTATTCTTTTTTCTATGACAGATCCAGTTTCGGGTGCACCTACATCCAATTTTATACGTCAGATTATTGACACTGACCTCAAAAACAACAAATTCGAAGGCAAACGCTGGCAATTGCCACCTGCCACACTGGCCTCGCTACAGCAAGCGCCTGTGGACACAGCACGGATTCGTACACGGTTTCCGCCCGAACCCAACGGCTTTCTGCACATCGGTCACGCCAAAAGCATTTGGCTAAACTTTGGGTTAGCCCAGCAATATGGCGGCATTTGTCATTTGCGCTTTGATGACACCAACCCAGAAAAAGAAGAACAAACCTACGTCGACGCCATTATTGATGCCGTGCACTGGCTAGGTTACGACTGGAATACAGACGGTGTGTCCCACTTGTTTTTTGCAAGTGACTACTTTGAAGTCATGTATGGCTTTGCCGTTGAAATGATCAAAGCAGGTCATGCCTATGTCGATGAGCAAAGCCCCGATGAAATCCGTGAAACTCGCGGCACACTCACCTCACCAGGCACCAACAGTCCTTGGCGTGATCGTCCAGTCGAAGAGTCACTGCAGAAGTTTCAAGAAATGCGCGAAGGCAAGTATCCAAACGGCAGTTTGGCCTTACGTGCAAAAGTCGACATGACGTCTCCGAACATCAACCTTCGGGATCCTGTCATTTATCGAATTCGTCACGCTGAGCATCATCGCACGGGCAACGACTGGTGTATTTACCCCATGTACAGCTGGGCACATCCAATCGAAGACGCCCTCGAAGGCATCACGCACAGTATTTGCACACTGGAATTCGAAGATCAGCGCCCGTTTTATGACTGGACTCTGGAAGTACTGGCTGATTTAGGCTGTCTAGCGAGACCCTTGCCGCGTCAGTTTGAATTCGCAAGAATGAACCTGAATCATGTGATTACCAGTAAACGTAAACTGCTCAAATTGGTTCAAGACGGGCGCGTCAGTGGTTGGGATGATCCCCGTATGCCGACACTCGCCGGTTTGCGCCGACGTGGTTACACCCCTGGTTCATTGAAACTGTTTTGTGAGCGCACCGGTGTTTCTAAAGCCAACTCCCGCATTGATTACAGCGTGCTCGAACAAGCCTTGCGTGATGATTTAGATCCCATCGCACCACGTGCCGTGGCCATCCTGGATCCGTTAAAACTGGTCATTACCAACTGGCCTGAAGATCAAACACAGCTTTGTACGGCGCCCCGTCACCCCCACAATAAAGAGGCGGGTCAACGAGAATTCATGCTCACCCGTGAACTCTGGATTGAACGTGATGACTTCATGGAAACGCCGCCCAAGAAATACTTCCGCTTATTTCCGGGCAACTTAGTCCGTTTGAAGTATGGCTATATCGTGCGTTGCACAGGTTGCGTCAAAGATGAAAACGGCCAAGTCATTGAAGTACACGCCGAATACTTGCCCGACACACGCAGTGGTACACCAGGTTCAGACAGTGTCAAAGTCCGAGGCAACATCACTTGGGTGAGCGCGCAACACGCCATTCCAGTTGAGTTTGCGCTCTACGATCGTTTGTTCTTGGATGAAGCCCCTGAGCGTGAAGAAGACTTTCTGGCGCTCTTAAATCCAGACTCGATGCAGACCGTCCAAGGCTGGCTCGAACCGGGCGTTGACCTTCACGCAGGTCCCTGGCAATTTGAACGCTTAGGCTATTTTGCGTACGATGACGTTCAAAGCGCCGATGGCTCTATCGTTATTAACCGCATCACCACATTGAAGGACAACTGGGCCAAGCGCACCAATTGAACAGCATGACAGATAGTGTGAATCCCCTCGATTTTAAAGGCGCGACGCTTTATGCGATTCGCGCCGTCATTCGCAGCCAGAACCTTGATGACGTACTGACCGATCTGGATCAGCGTATGGCGCAAGCCGGTAGTTTTTTTAAGGGCGAGCCCGTTGTACTCGATGTCAGTGAACTGACCGCACCGCTGGACTGGGCGCGTTTAACGCAGGCATTTGTGCTGCACGGACTTCCCGTGATTGGCGCAGTCACCAACGAGCAACTGGCAAACAGCCTAATTGAAGCCGGATTGCACAGTGTAGAGCTGTCTGGGGCAACTCCCAGCACAACCACCGCCACGCAAACCGCGGCTTCAGTCGTCCAACCCGTTGAAGCCAATACACCTGTTCCGGCCGTTGATATCAGCAAACCCGAACGTGTGGCTCAGCAACCCGAACAAGCAAAACCCACAGCTGAACCTGCTGCAGCGCAACCCACGCTAGTGGTTCAGGGGCCTTTGCGGTCAGGACAACGGGTGTATGCGCGCCATACTGATTTGATTGTCATGGGCGTGGTCAGCCAAGGTGCCGAAGTCATTGCAGATGGCAACATCCACATTTACGGCCCTTTGCGAGGCAAAGCGATGGCCGGTGCACGCGGGGATGCACAGGCACGGATTTTTACAACGTGCCTCGATGCCGAACTCGTGGCGATTGCCGGTGTTTATCGGGTTATTGACGGACCACTCGAGACAGAAGTTGCCAGAAAACCCGCCATGATTAATTTAAATGGTCAAACTTTACGCATCACGTCGCTAAGCGCTTAAAATACCCAACAAAATGAATGATCAGCAGATCGTATCTGATACCCTAAAACACAGAAGCTTCTGCATTTCATTACACTTATCATCAAACAAAACAGGATATATGTGCCATGACTCGAATTGTGGTAATTACTTCAGGTAAAGGCGGGGTCGGTAAAACCACGACCAGTGCCAGTTTTTCTTCGGGCTTGGCGATGCGAGGTCACAAGACAGTCGTCATCGACTTTGACGTCGGTCTGCGCAACCTCGACCTCATCATGGGCTGCGAGCGTCGCGTCGTCTACGACTTCGTGAACGTGATTCAAGGTGAAGCTTCTTTGAATCAAGCCCTGATCAAAGATAAACAATTAGAAAACCTCTTTATTCTGCCTGCCTCGCAAACCCGTGACAAAGACGCCTTGTCTCAAGAAGGTGTCGGCAAAGTCATTGATGAGCTCAAAGAAATGGGCTTTGAATACATCGTGTGCGACTCACCGGCCGGAATTGAATCGGGCGCATTACTGGCTGCTTATTTTGCGGATGACGCCATTGTCGTCACTAACCCTGAAGTGTCGTCTGTGCGTGACTCAGACCGCGTTCTGGGCATTCTGTCCGCAAAATCACGCCGCGCTGTCAATGCCGAGGAACCTGTGAAAGAGTTTCTCTTGCTGACTCGCTACAACCCCAAACGGGTTGAAGAAGGCGAGATGCTGTCACTCAAAGACATCGAAGACATTTTGCGCATCCAACTGATTGGCGTCATTCCTGAATCTGAAGCCATTCTTCAGGCTTCTAACCAAGGTATCCCATCCATTCACCTGAAAGGCACGGATGTGGCACAAGCTTATGACGATGTCGTTGCCCGCTACTTGGGTGAAGAGCGCCCCTTGAAATTTGTTGATTATGTGAAGCCTGGTTTATTTAAGCGCTTGCTGGGAGGTAAGTAATGTCCTTTCTGTCCTTTTTACTGGGTCAGAGAAAAACCTCTGCCAGCGTCGCCAAAGAGCGTTTACAAATCATTATTGCCAGCGAACGTACCAGTGGCAGCAAAGGGTCGCCTGATTTTTTGCCGCAACTTCAAAAAGAGCTGGTCGAAGTGATTTCCAAATACGTCAAGGTGAACCCAGATGACATTCGTGTCCATCTGGAGCGTCAGGACGATCTGGAGGTTCTCGAAGTCAAAATCGAAATGCCGCAGGATGAACCGAGCGCCTAAGCACAGGTATCACGCAGGTATCAATTAACGCCTGCTTAGAGAGCACTACAAAGTGCAAAAATCACTAATCCTTGCATTCAACTGCAGTCACCAGCTGCGGTCATCGCGCGCTGCCGTTCTTTCTCACCTTGAAAGTGACTGACGGCGGCGCGCAATAAGTGACAAGAAGCTAATACCTGAAGGCATCTGCCATCAAATCTTGTTCAGCACGATGAATGCCTATGGCGTTCGCTTCAGTGCGCCAGTTCCGAACACTCTTACAAACCTGCTGCAAAATGTCTTCGGCGTCTTTTTTACTGAGCTGAAAATAGTCGATCACGCTTAACGCCAAATCAAAATCCAAACGATTGTCCGTTGTATCGATATTCAAATGCAGGCCTTGTGCGTGTAAAGTCGGATTGATGTCGTACGCGGGTGAGAGTTGCCAGCCGCCCTCACTGAAAATAAATCCATGGTTACGCAAGTGATCGTCCGTATTTGAAACGGCAATATTAAATACAATTCGCCGCCAAAGCTGTGCAAGATCCTGGGTGACTCGACTGCCATACTCCGTCAAAAACTGAACCAACTCCAAGTAGCTGGCTTCATAATCTCCATCGTAATACCCCAATTGCGTCATCGCAGACGTAAAGTGAAGTCTGCCTGATGGCAAACGATCAAAACGTTGGGTCAAAAACGTATGCCAAGCGCTGTTGAATTTTTGAATTCGGCAACTCGACATTTGAATACCCGCAGCAATCGCCAATCGATATACCACAAACTCCCATGCGGCCAAATCATACTCGTCATAACGGCTTGGAAACTTCGCAATCCAGAGTGAACCGTGGACGTCTACAACACTAGCCTTGGGTCGCGCACCACCCAGCGAAGAGCCGGGTGACATCAGCATGTACAGCCATTTGGCATAATCAGGGTCACTCGTATTCTGAGTTTCAACTTGCCAAGCGGCATGCTCTAACTCTTTGAGCTGCGCTAAAGGTGGTGCAGCTAATCGTTCATCATCGTCCAAAAACGCGCCCTCAGGCGTCGCTTTGAATCGCAATGCTCCTTGACGATAAAAATCATGCACACCCAGCAAGTAATCAATTTCATGTAGGCTTCGAGCGCGACGGCCTTCAGAGGCTGCCTGTAGCGCCTCTCGTCTTCTCATCAACATCCGTCCCCAACGGTCTGGACATGAATCTAGAAACGCACGAAAGTTTTTATTGTTTTGACTATGTTGCTCACCAGAATACAACTGGAGTTCTGGATCGACCTGTAGCACTTGCGGCAATTGCAACCAATCGGCATCATAGTTAAAACTAAAGTGTTCATGGTTGCGTATCTGAGTTGAGCGCAAAGTGCCAACCAACTGCGGTCCGTGAAGTTCCATCCAGTCCGCATAGACGAGAGCCTGACGACTCATGGCTTTTTCCTTAAGAGTGCGATGTCTTGGAGCTTGCGTCCAAACTCATCATCACGCGCAACTTGTGTAAGATCATTCACAAGTCCGAGTTGCGCCAATACAGCCACATAATGTCCCATAGAAACGGTGGGGTCACCTTGTTCAATTTTGCGCAATGTGACTCGGCTGATTCCCGTACGTTCTGAGATGAGCGTCTGGGTCAGCTTACGTCGCTTACGTGCCAACTTAATGTTTTCACCTAAGAGAGCCAAAGCATCTCGATACTTCGGAAAAACAATTGCAGTTCTTGAAGCAGACATTGTTCACTGTAATTTACATTTGTGGAAACAATGATAATTATAATGAACAAATTAATATTTGAATAGAAAAACAACAATTGATTTGATATTAATACTACTCACTATATTTTTCATTTTTAGATATTATGGAAATAATAGTGAACAACTTGAAGCTTAAAACAAACTGCCCAATCCTGGTTTCAGAATTGGGAAATTTGTTGATCCATCAGATAGGCTGATGCGTATCGATTTAACGCAACGGCTTAAAGCGGATGCGTTTAGGCGCAGCACCGGCCTCACCCAGACGCTGACGCTTATCGGCCTCGTACTCCTGATAGTTCCCGTTAAAGAAGACAACCTGAGAATCACCTTCGAACGCTAGAATATGCGTGGCAATTCGGTCTAAGAACCAGCGATCGTGGCTGATCACCATGACTGAACCGGCAAACTCTAGCAAGGCATCTTCAAGTGCACGCAGTGTTTCCACATCCAAGTCGTTAGACGGCTCGTCCAGCAGCAACAAGTTGCCGCCCTGCATCAGGGTTTTTGCCAAATGCAAGCGGCCACGCTCACCACCCGATAACGCACCGACAGGCTTATTCTGGTCACTGCCTTTGAAGTTAAAGCGACCCAGATAGGCACGCGCAGGCATTTCAAAGCGACCAATCGTCAGCAGATCGGACCCATCCGAAACCGCTTCAAAAACTGTTTTGCCATCTTCCAGACTTTCTCGGGATTGATCCACTGAGGCAACTTGGACGGTTTGACCCAAGACAACTTCGCCACTGTCCGGTTTTTCTTGTCCTGTAATCATACGGAACAAGGTGGACTTACCCGCACCGTTCGGACCAATAATTCCGACAATCGCACCGGCAGGTACTTTAAAGCTCAGATCATCGATCAACAATCGGTCGCCAAACCCTTTAGACACATTCTTAAACTCAACCACTTCATTACCCAGACGCTCGGCCACGGGAATAAAGATCTCCGAGGTTTCATTGCGCTTTTGGTATTCGTGCGAGGAGAGTTCCTCAAAACGCGCCATACGGGCTTTGGCTTTGGCTTGACGTCCTTTCGGGTTTTGTCGTACCCACTCCAGCTCGCGCTTGATGGTTTTTTGGCGGGCAGACTCCGTAGACTCCTCTTGCTTCAAACGGTCTTCTTTTTGTTCAAGCCAAGAGCTGTAGTTCCCTTTCCAAGGAATGCCATGACCTCGGTCCAATTCAAGAATCCACTGCGCGGCGTTATCCAAGAAATAGCGATCGTGCGTCACTGCCACGACAGTGCCGGGGAACTTCTGCAGGAATTGCTCCAACCAATCCACACTTTCTGCATCCAGATGGTTCGTCGGTTCATCCAGCAACAACATATCGGGCTTGGACATCAACAAGCGACACAGCGCCACGCGTCTTTTTTCACCGCCAGACAAATGTTCAATCTTGGCATCCCAATCGGGTAAACGCAGGGCATCAGCAGCGATTTCCATTTGTGTGCCAATGTCATCGGCACCACTAGATGCTGCCGCTGCAATAATGGCTTCGAGCTCAGCTTGCTCAGTGGCCAGCTTATCAAAATCCGCATCGGGATCTGCGTATTCTGCATACACTTCATCCAAGCGTTTACGGGCTGCTGACACGGCACCTAAACCCTCTTCCACCGATTCACGTACCGTATGTTCTGGGTTCAACTGGGGCTCTTGCGGTAAAAAACCCACGTTGAGATTAGGCATTGGGCGAGCTTCGCCCTCAAACTCGGTATCGACTCCGGCCATAATCTTCAACAAAGTCGATTTACCAGAACCGTTCAATCCCAGCACACCAATCTTGGCACCTGGAAAAAATGACAGAGAAATATCCCGTAGGATCTGTCGCTTCGGGGGCACTGTTTTGCTCACCCGATTCATCGTAAAAACAAATTGAGACATTGAAGTAGTCACCATGAACGAACATTGAACATGCGCGTATTGTAGTCGTTGCCAATGCTTAGACTGAAACATCCGCATCGCACGCACGATTGCTTTACACTGGAGCAATTCCTTAATTCAACAAACCACTTAAAACCCGATTTGCCTATGTCCACACCCCCTGTATCCACACACCCCTCACCCACCTTACGATTCACGGACGCTGAGCTGGTCATGCTCGGACAAACGGCCGATGCACTCAGCGCTTATATGGGCTGTGTGGTTCTGGCTGAAGTTGGTCACCACGAAGACAGTGAATGGGTAATTTTTGCACGCGCACTAGGCGAAGACGAAGAGACTGACGATCAATCGGTTTTACATGTCCAAATGGGTGGGTCCAATGCCCGCATGCTGGGTCAGCAAGGCGGCATTGACGCTTCAGACGGTCCTTTCGATTGTGCGTTTCTCTGGGCCATTGAGCTCACAGAAGACCCAGAGGAACGCTATATCAGACTGGATGAAGAAGGCGAAATCTTTGATGCTGCACCCGACCTGATCTCACTGCTGCCTTTTTCATTGAGCGAACCTGAAATCGACGACTCTGATGAGGACGACGATTCAGATGGTGATGACTCCGATGACTGCGATCTGGATTTACTGGATGCGTCTGGCCCTGGTCCCAACGATACACGCCACTGATTAGGCCTCACGTTCCACAGAATGTTCGATGCATCGTTTGTGCTTCTAGCGATGCTGCTTGCATAAACGAGGCTCGTCCTGGTTGGAATGTATACGGTTGCGACAACACATCCATCAGTTCATCAAATGGCTCAAAGTCTTGATGTCGAGTCGCTGCCTCCAAAACCTGCTCAACTAGATGGTTGCGCGGGATATACAGTGGGTTGTTGTACAACATCTCAGCAAACACCTCGGCATCTGACACCGACTGCTCTGCCAACCGAGCTTGCCAACGTGGCATCCACGTTGACAGTGCTTGCGTAATCTCTTGCGCTTGTACCGCCTCTGGAATCTGATCGGGCTGCACCGTCTGCATGAGGGCGATGAATGTATTGGTGTAATCCAGACGATGGGTGCGCATCAAAGCCAGCAAATCATCAATCAACGGCCGATCTTCTTCCTTAGGTTGCAACAAACCGAGCTTATTGCCCATCATCTGCAGCCAACCAGTCTGAAACATCTGCTCAAACTCTCTGAGCAATACTTTGGCAGGCTCAACGGCATCACTTGGATCCTCACAGATTTCTGAAAGCAATGCTTCGATAAAGCGCGTCAGATTCCACTGCGCAATCGGTGGCTGATTGGCAAAGGCATAACGTCCCTGTCGATCAACGGAACTGAAATACATATTTGGATCGTAATGATCCATAAACGCACAAGGTCCGTAATCAATGGTTTCGCCAGAAATCGTCATGTTGTCAGTATTCATCACACCATGAATAAAACCCACACGCATCCAGTCCACGATCAGCGCGGCTTGACGCGTCATGACTGCCCGAAACAAACTCACAGCCGACGGCTCATCGGCACGAATTTCATCCGGAAAATGTCGCTCTAACGCATAATCGATCAACACCTTGACGGCCTCAGGCTCTTCGTGAGCTGCGGCATACTGAAATGTTCCAACCCGCAAATGACTGGAAGCCACGCGAGTCAGAATTGCGCCGTCTTGCACATCTTCGCGCCAGACACGATCACCTGTACGCACGACCGCCAAAGATCGGGTCGTCGCAATCCCCAAAGCATGCATCGCTTCACTGATCAGGTACTCACGCAACATCGGCCCCAAACCCGCCAGACCATCACCTCGACGAGAAAATGGCGTGGGCCCAGATCCTTTGAACTGAATATCCACTCGCTCCCCGCTAGGGGTTAGATGCTCGCCCAGCAAGATCGCACGGCCATCGCCGAGCATCGTAAAGTGACCAAACTGATGTCCTGCGTAGGCCTGTGAAATAGGCTTGGCATACTCAGGTAAAAGCTGCCCACTAAACACCATGGCCAAGTCATCCGCCGTCAAACCTTCGGTGTTGAGCCCCAACGCATCCGCGAGCGTGTGATTCCATTCAATGAGCTGCGGGTGTTTCACTTTTTTAGGCGCTTGCTCCACAAAAAACAAAGCCGGCAAACCCGCATAACTGTGATCAAAATTCCAGTTCAACGATTGACTCATAAACAACACCTACAACAAAAATTAACGTCTAAGTCCATTGTGACGCAAAGCACCGAGAGAACCTTTCAAGCCCCTCCTAGCAACCTCAATCCATGTAAGGAGACCGCCGCGCCTGCCAAACAGCCAAACAGAACGTCACCATCATGAGGACGCTTAACCCGGTGAGCAACAAAACAACCGGCTGATACGACATCTGCCAAGACCAAACCCAGGCTGCTGCCAAAGGCACGGCGGCACGCGCCAACGTGCCTGACACCGTGATGATGCCGTTTAAGGCACCATAAGCATGCGGACTGAGCAATTCAGGCACCATGAGACTGCGAACAATCGTAAACGTGCCATTGACCAACCCATACGTCACACATAAAGCCGCCATCACCCAAAAATTTACCTGAGCTGGATAAAAGAACATAAAAACAATCGGGAACATACAGGCGAGCACCACCCCAATCTGACTCAACGATCGGTCTGCAGCGAGCCAAGTTACCAAGATTCTGCCCAGTACCTGAGCCGGACCAATCAAAGCCATGATGATGACGACATCAGTTGCGCTCAAACCCTTGGACTCCAGCAATGGGTACATGTGATAGGCCAATCCAGAAAAGTTACCAGCATAAAACGTCAATGACAACAACAGCATCCAGAAGGCCGATCGGCGCAAGTTTTGTTGAACGATTTGACGGTCGCGGGCAGCATGCGTTTGGCGCATCGTGTTATCCGTGGCCTGCTCCACATCTCGATCCGGATGGATCGATACGAAATACACGATGGCATAAAGCGCATTGATCACCCCAAGAATGATCAAAGTCGTGCGCCAGTCAGACCAAGCAATCAAAGCAGCCACCAAGGGCACAGACACAGTGGATGCAAACCCACCCCAGAGTGTGATTTGCGTAATCCCGGCACGGGCCTGGGATGCACCGACTCTACGCGCCAACACGGCAAATGCGGGCTCATACAACAAGGCCGCTTGTAAAACGCCACTGAACGCACTGATGACGTAGAACGCAACCAGATTGCTGGTGACGGCCCACCAGCTTAAAACGGGCAGAATCAACAACGACGCCCCAGTCAAAATCCAGCGCCCCTGTCCACGGTCAATGCGCAGACCCACAGGAAAACTAAACACCGCTGTCATCACCATACTGATGGTCACACCCAGATAAATCTCAGATTTGGACCAATCCAGCTCGGCTTCCATCCCCAGTGCAATCAGCGGAAACCCAAAACACAAGGTTCCCCATGACAAAATCTGACCAATCCCAAGGACCGCGGCCAGCATGAGTTAGGCCACCCGGGTACCAAGTTTAGGCACCACATCAAACCAGCCTCGCAAGCCGTTTGAGAGCCGAAGCGAAGTCTGTGGTGTCAAGTCCTCACAACGGATCACGCGTTCTTGAACTTGTCCTGTTTGTAACAAATGGGCTCGCCACACGCCTCCTAACAAACCACATCGTTTTGGTGGTGTGAACCATTGCCCATCGTCGTAAACATACACATTGCTGCGAGTGCCCTCACACAATTCGCCACGCTCATTACAAAAAATCACATCAAAAAACTCAGTGTGATTCGCCAGCCAGGCTGTCGCACTTTCATACCAAGGTCTGAAGGTCGTTTTATGCTGCAACAAACGCTCATCGCTTTGTAGGGTCACTTCAGAAAACGCCACCCGCTGAGGCTGTGTCAAGGGTGCCAGTGGATAAGCAGCAACCGTGATTTGCCCAGTCGTAGATAACAACAAACGCACACGCCATTGCGATGGGGTTGAGCCTGATTCTAGGTTTTTTTCTGCAACTTGGAGGGCCTCTTGGACTTGTGATTGCACCTGCGCAACACTGATCGGCGGATAGGACAGCGCTTGTGCCGAGTCACGCAGACGTGCCATATGCAGATCCCACAAATCAATGACACCTTGCGCATCGGCGCGCATGGTTTCAATCAAATCAAACGTCGCTGTTGTTTGTGCCATTGCGGCAACCTTTATAATCCGTTACTCATCTGCCAATTGGACAGGCACCCCTAAAACACGGGCTTTCCAAAAACACTCTTGCCATTCTTTGGCGGGATCAGAGTCATACACGATGCCTCCGCCCACATGGTAGGTACCCTGCCCCGCTTCATTGAGTACCAATGTGCGAATCGCCACGTTCAATGAAAAGTCACCATCCGGTGCAAGCCATCCAATGCTGCCACAATACACTCCCCGCGGACCCATTTCCAAACGTCGGATCTGTTTCATTGCCGCAATTTTTGGGGCGCCAGTGATCGACCCACATGGAAACAGCGCTTGTAGAATCTCCAACAAGCTCACCCGAGGCTTTAATTGCGCCTCAATTGTGGATGTCATGGTCCAGACTGTGGGGTATTTTTCTAACGCAAACAAAGGATCGACACGGACTGTTCCAGTCTGAGCGAGCCGTCCCAAATCATTGCGAAGCAAATCGACAATCATGAGGTTTTCTGCACGGTCTTTAGGACTATCGAGTAAAGCCTGTCCCATGGCAGCATCCGCAACCACATCTTCAGGCACTCGTGGCGCAGTGCCTTTCATCGGTCGTGTGACCAGATTCGACCCTGTGCGCGCCACAAACAATTCAGGCGACCAAGACAGAATGTGCCGTCCACCCTCTTCGTCGTGGATATAAGCCGCATGCGCAGCCGCACTTTGTTGCAATATCTGCTCATACAGTGCACGCGCTTGCCCCTGAACCTGAACCATTAACGGAAAGGTCGCATTAATTTGGTAGACCTCACCAGCGGCAATCAAGGTACGCACTGCTTCGATCATCTGCTGGTAACGCGGCCAAGTCAGACTCGCCTTGACCGAGGTGATCTGCGCTTTAGAAGACCATGCCTCACCAGCCGCTTCTAACGTGCGCTGTTCAGCGTGTTTAAAAATCCAAGCTGTCAATAGTTCCGGCGATTCGGTCGCCATGTCAGGCCACACAATCTCTTTTAAAGCAGGATCAAGCCAAGCACCCAATTCATAATGCGCCACCAGTGCCACCCAGTGACCCTGCTTTTGTGCGTCTTCGATCTGTGCCAACGCCTGCGCCAGATACTCAGGGCGGCGCACACCGATGCGCGCCACCATACCAGTCATCTGTAAACGTGTCTGTTCAGCTCCCTGATCAAACCAACACTTCACGCAGACTCTCCAAAGACAGGTCTTAATGCAATCGCAGTGTGAGACTCTGGGAATTGCTCAACCACCTCCCAAGGGCTGGCTTGTGCAATCACTTGCCCTCCTCCTGATCCACCTTCAGGACCCAGATCAATCAACCAATCCGCCTGAGCGATCACATCGAGGTTATGTTCAATCACCACCACGGTATGCCCCGCTTCGGTTAATCGATGCAAGACATTAATTAGTTTTTCAACATCAGCCACCGACAAGCCAACCGTCGGTTCATCGAGCACATACAGCGTGCGTGGCGTTATTTTCACGCGTCGTGTACTGCCCAAATGAGCTTTAGCCAACTCAGTCACGAGTTTAATCCGTTGTGCCTCACCACCCGACAAAGTGGGTGATGCCTGACCGAGTGTTAGATACCCCAGCCCGACATCTTGCATCAGTTTAAGTGGCTCTCGAACCCGCGGGTGCGCCGCAAAATAATCAATTGCATCATCGACTTCAAGTGCCAACACCTGACCCGCATTCATGCCGCGCAAATTGACGGACAGTGTTTGCGGGTTAAACCGCATACCCTCACAAGCATCACAAGGCACTTTCACATCAGGCAAGAAGTTCATTTCAATTGTGCGCATGCCCTGACCTTCGCACACGGGGCAACGCCCTTGTCCGGTATTAAAAGAAAACCGTGCAATACCCCAACCTCGAATTCGAGCCTCTTGAGTATCGGCAAACTGACGTCGCACCACATCCCAGAATCCCACATAAGTAGCTGGACATGAGCGCGGTGTTTTTCCGATGGGGGTTTGATCGACCTCTAAAATTCGGTCAATTGACTCCCAACCTGTAATCTGATCGCAGCCATGCCAAATCGGTTTGTCTTTCGGATTGGCCATCACACGCAATAAGTTGTCTAGGAGGACATCTCGTGCCAGACTGGATTTGCCCGAACCGGATACACCCGTCACCACGGTCAGTCGACCGGTTGGAATCTGCGCATCAACTTGCTTTAGATTGTGCAGATTCGCACCACGGACGCGAATCCATTGCGTATCTGCATCGACTGGACGACTTGGCTGCTTCGAATGACGTAATGGCTCACGCAAGAAACGACCTGTGACCGATTCAGGGGCGTTTTCTATATCGATGACACGGCCTTGCGCCACAATGCGCCCACCTCGCACGCCCGCGCCCGGCCCAATGTCAATGACATGATCAGCGCGTCGGATCGTATCGGTATCGTGCTCAACCACCACCAAGGTGTTGCCGTTTGACTGTAAGCGAGCCAAGGCATTCAACAAAATCTGGTTATCGCGCGGGTGTAAACCAATCGTTGGTTCATCGAGGACATAGCAAACGCCCTGCAAATTGGAACCGAGCTGCGCAGCCAGACGGATACGTTGCGCCTCACCCCCAGACAAGGTAGGAGCCGCTCGATCTAAAGACAAATAATCCAGCCCCACTTCGCGCATGAATTTCAGTCGCGAACGCACTTCCTGCAAAATATCGCGGGCAATGCTTGTTTGACGCGCATCGAGCTCCAGTCCTTCAAAAAACTGCTGAGCTTCACGCACCGACAACCCAGTCAGCTCCACAATCGAATGATCCTGCCAGCGTACGGCGCGCGCCACTTCATTGAGCCGTGTCCCTTCACAAGATGGGCAAGGCTGTGAGGTCTGCGTCTCATCTTGCTTCCAGCGCAATTCTTCACCCGTCTGCTCGGCATCAAACCCTTTCAAGGCAACCCCCGTCCCAAAGCACGTCGTACACCAACCATGCTTGGAGTTATACGAGAAGAGTCGAGGATCGGCCTCTGCAAAACTACGTGCACAAGACGGGCACGCCCGTTTGGTTGAAAAATGCATTTGCTCCAAAGGCGCTTGCAAGTCTACATGCAAACGTTCCAGGGGCCACACCACGCTCAACACCCCATCGCCGTGCTCAAGCGCAGACTCAATGGCTGTACGCAACTGCACTTCATTGTCTGCACTCACCACCAGATCGGCCACAGGCAACTCAATCGTGTGTTCTTTGTATCGATCTAATCGGGGCCAAGGTTGTGTGGTTAGGAACTCGCCATCGACGCGCAAATGTGTGTACCCCTTCTGACGTGCCCAACGGGCCAGGTCGGTGTAATAACCTTTTCTGGCATGTACCAAGGGCGCCAACAAACCAATATGTTGCCCATCATACTCACGCAGAATATGCGCCATGATTTGCTGCGATGTCTGTGGGGTGACCGGTACGTTGCAACACGGACAATATTGCACCCCGAGCTTCACATACAACAAACGCAGAAAGTGGTAAATCTCTGTCATTGTGGCCACAGTGGATTTATAACCACCTCGACTGGTGCGTTGCTCAATGGCAACCGTCGGGGCAATACCGTAGATCGCATCCACATCTGGCTGCCCGGCAGGCTGCACAATCGCTCTGGCGTATGCATTAATCGATTCTAAATATCGACGCTGCCCTTCGTTAAACAAGATATCAAAGGCCAGTGTGGATTTACCAGATCCGGAAACGCCTGTGATCACCGTGAACTGACGGTGCGGAATACTCACGCTGATATCACGCAAGTTATGTTCACGCGCATGCAAGATATCAATACTGGTGACAGGCTTGGGCGCACTGACCGCTTGCGCACTGGATGTCACTGCAATGGGCTGGTGCTCACGAACAATTTGGGCATACTCACGTAAGGCTTGTGCAGTGGCTGAATCACTGGTTTCAATCAGATCGGTCGGTGTGCCTTGCGCCACAATCTCTCCACCCTCATCACCCGCACCCGGCCCCAGATCAATCACCCAGTCACTGGCGGCAACCACATCCAGGTTATGCTCAATAATCAGGAGTGCGTGACCTGCTGAGAGAAGCTTTCTGAACGCCCCCATGAGGCGTGCAATATCATCCAGATGCAACCCAGTCGTCGGTTCATCAAAGAGAAACAAAACGGGCTTCTGATTCAAGGGCTGACGGCTGCGACTTTGGAGTGATTTCACCAAATGGCCTGCAAGCTTCAAACGCTGTGCTTCCCCACCAGACAGAGTTGGCACTGGTTGGCCGAGCGTGACGTATTCCAACCCCACATCGACCAAGGTCGCCAAAGCGGTCTGAACTTGTCGCAACCCCTTAAAGAAAGACAAGGCTTGTGTCACCGTCATCGCCAAGACTTCATCAACCGATGCGCTCTGACCCAAATGCTCTAGACGAACCTCGCAGATTTCTGGACGAAAACGTCTACCGTCACAATCTGGACAACGTAAATACACATCCGACAAAAACTGCATCTCTACATGCTCAAACCCCGTACCCGCACAGGTTGGGCAACGTCCATCTCCACCGTTAAAGCTGAACATCCCCGCGGTATAGCCTCGCTCCAAGGCCAACGGTGCTTGTGAAAAGAGCTTACGGATCGCATCAAATGCACCGATGTAACTAGCTGGTGTGGAACGGGCTGTTTTACCTATGGCGGACTGATCCACCATCACAACATCTGCAAGCTGCTCTGCACCTAACAAATGCCGGTAAGCACCCGGGGCTTCTGTCGGTCGACCAAAATGCTTTAGTAAGGCAGGAAATAGAACATTTTCTACAAGCGTGGATTTGCCGGATCCGGAAACGCCTGTGACACACACCATCCTACCCAACGGAATATGGACATCGATGTTTTTTAGGTTATGGGCTTGTACGCCTTCCAACAACAGTCGGGGAGTTTTGTCGGTCACAGCGACAGGTCGAGGTGCTTCAATGCGTTTGCGACCACTCAGATACTGTCCCGTGAGTGTGTCTGCCTGACGCAATGCATCAGGCGTGCCGTCAAAGACGATCTCTCCACCTTTTTCACCAGGTCCAGGCCCCATGTCCAGAATGCGATCTGCTGCCACCATCACTTGTGGATCATGCTCAACGACCACCAACGTGTTGCCAGCATTGCGCAAGCGGTGCATGACTTCCACCACCCGATGCATATCCATGGGGTGCAAGCCAATGGAGGGCTCATCCAACACAAACAAGGTGTTGACCAATGACGTGCCTAGGGCAGTGGTCAAATTAATGCGTTGCACCTCACCGCCTGACAGTGTTCGGCTTTGGCGCTCGAGCGTCAAATAACCCAAACCCACATCATTCAGGAACTTCAGGCGTGTGAGAATCTCTTCACGCACCAGCGTCATGGCCGCATCCATCACGACATCGGGAAATACCAACTGTTCAAACCACTGATACAAATGCCTGATGGGCAGGCTCATCAATTCATGAAAGTTGTATGAACCCTGGGCTGCATCACCCACTCGCCACAGCAACGCATCAGGCTTTAAACGTGCACCGTGACAGGCTGGGCACGGCGTATAGCTGCGATACTTTGAGAGCATGACACGCACATGCATTTTGTAGGCACGCGACTCCAACCACTCAAAAAAATGATCGATGCCATACCACTGCGTTTGCCAGGCTTTACGTCCACCTTTCCAATCTGGATCGCCTTCAATCACATACCTTTGATGTTCAGGCGGCAAATCACGCCACGGGATATCAATCGCAATCCCTTGAAGTTTGGCAAACTTTTCTAGGTCACGCTGTAACTCTTTAAAGCTCGGGGTCTGCCAGGGCTTAATTGCACCATCTCGCAAGGACTTGCTGTCATCTGGAATCACCAGACCCATATCCACACCAATCACCCGACCAAAGCCACGACAGGCCTCACAGGCCCCTAAAGGTGAATTAAAAGAAAACGTACTAGGTAAACAAGGCGAATAATCTAGGTCACAGTCTGCACAATGTAGTTTGTCACTAAAGCGCCAGTACGCCAACGGTTGACCCTCATCGTCTAGCGCAAACACGGTCATCAAACCACGGCCCATCCGCAATGCCGCCTCAATCGCTTCATTAACCCGGGCGTGCTCTGTCCCTTCTAACCGAAACCGGTCTTGTACGACATATAAACGCTGCTGTTCACCATCTTCGCCAGCCACATTCTCACGGTGATGAACCCGCACATAACCTTGGGTATCCAGAAATGCTTGAACCTGCGCCTCATCCAGACTTTCAGGTACATCCACGGCAAAGGTCACAATCAATCGCGGATTACCTGCGGCCTGACTGCGCTCACGTAAATCCTGCGCAATACTTTGCGGGGTATCTGGCTGCACAGGATGGTTGCATCCACGACAATAGAGTGTTGCCCCTCGCGCAAACAGTAGTTTCAGATGATCGTTCAGCTCTGTCATCGTCCCCACGGTACTGCGGGAATTACGAACCGGATTGGTTTGATCAATCGCAATCGCCGGCAAAATTCCTTCAATCCGATCAATTTGCGGCTTATCCATTCGATCGAGGAACTGTCTCGCATAGGGCGAGAACGTTTCCACATAGCGGCGCTGGCCTTCGGCATACAGCGTATCGAACGCCAGAGAGCTCTTTCCAGAGCCCGATACACCCGTCACAACCGTCAATTCACCCGTGCGAATTTGCAGAGTCAAGTCTTTTAGATTGTTTTGACGGGCACCGAATAGATCAATAGAGGATTTCATACGAAGCGGATTCTCGCGACAACAGGCAGAAATGAAGTACTATAGTGGAATTATGACTGGAGGTATTTCATGGCTGAAATTAAACGTGTACGACGCAACACGCTTGAGCGTCGTTGTCTGAGCAAAGCATTAAAACGTTTGTACGTCAATCAACCCCGTAGCGTCTTCAAGATGTTGCTGGGCGCGACCAAACGCTCTTAATGCTTGAACGCACGACCGACAAGCACTTCGTGAACACATGCTCAATAGGTCTTGTCGGTTCAGTGCAGTCAACTCAGCACAATCAACTCAGTGCGGTTGATTCATTGCAATCAATGCGCTGAGTTTGATCTGATACATTCATCTCAACGGGTTATGGATTAAACGACAACCCCCATTGTGCGCCATTTACACAAAACAAGCTGGATTGTCCATTCCCCTGACCTTCCTTTTGTCATTTGTGCACAAAACCATCACATTGGCATCTCTCTTAATCGCCCATGACCACCCACAAGCCTGACGCATTGACTGTTGCGCTGATTGTTAAAAACGAATCAGAGCATCTAGCCGCTTGTCTGGATACGGTGCATGACTGGGCTGATGAAATTCTGCTAATGGACTCTGGCAGTCAAGACGATACGCTTGAAATTGCCCGACGCTATCCTAATGCCCGTGTCCTAGAAAACCTCGATTGGCAAGGATTTGGGGCACAACGTCGCCTTACACAAACGCATGTACAAACCCCGTGGATTTTTTGGATTGATGCGGATGAGCGAGTCACGCCTGAACTGAGGCAATCCATTCAGAAGGCGATTGCACAAAATGAACCAGACAGCGTCTACAGTGTGAGCCGACTTTCCTGGGTCTTTGGGCGCTTTATCCGTCACAGTGGCTGGTATCCTGACCGGGTGGTACGTCTTTATCGCGCAAACGCCACGACCTATTCAGATTCGCCGGTTCACGAACATGTTCTAATCCCACCTAACACAAAAACACGGGTGTTAAACGGTGATCTCTTGCACTACACCTATCGAGATTTGCAACACTATCTCGTGAAGTCTGCACACTATGCTCATTTGTGGGCACAGCAGCGTCACGACAAAGGTCGCCGAGCCAGCCTCTCTCAAGGCATGTTGCATGCCATTGGCTGTTTTCTTCGGATGTATGTCCTCAAAGTGGGTTTTTTAGATGGGCGCCAAGGTTTGCTTTTAGCACTGCTGTCCGCACATTCCACTTTCGCAAAATATGCCAATTTATGGCTTTTGCGTCAACCCAACACAGCTCAACCCGACGAGCAAAGCAATCGTCCAATTAAGCCTCGTCAAGACTGACTGGCAAAAACTCGACTGGCATACTGCGTGTGTCTAATGTGCTCAATGATTTGTTGCGCCACAGCCACTAAATTCAATTCGGCAAACGACGCTTCGCCCTGATCAGCAGGCGCCTGAATCGCCAAGTGACGCCCGGGTGAATTCAATGTTTGCCAACGCAGAGCCGTTGCCGAACGTTTTGTCGGAAAAAAACCTACAGTGGGTCGATCCAGCGCGCCCGCAATGTGTAACGGGCCTGTACTACCTGCCATCATGACATCCGCATTGTCCAGAGCCGCCACCAAACCTTTTAGACCATGCTCAGGCAACATCACGCCCACCTGTACTGGATGTGCTGTCGACGAATCATCCGACAGTGTAAAAACCATCCGATTAACCGTTTCAAGCTCTGAGGGTCCTGCCGACAACAGCACCTGATAATTGGGCAACGATTTTGCAATGAGCCTGATTAAATCGATGTACTGCTGTGTCGATAAATTTACAGCGGAACCGCCAGAGCCGGGATGGACGACCAGCCAAGGTCGCGCAAAATCCAGCCCTGCGGAACGGGCAATCTGCGCACGCGCCTGTAGGCGTCGTTCTTCTTTCACAACCAGATAAGGGGCACTCACTGGATGGATCGGCAATCCCTCACGCATCAGATAATGTTGCGCCAAATCTAAGTTGTATTCCCATTCTGGTTTTAGAGACCGTGAGCGACGCTGTGTTAATCGATCGGTATATAAGATTTGAGCAAACTTGGTGGCAGGGGCTAATCGATAGGGAATATTGGCCTGTCGTAGAATCGACGCATTGCGCCAATTTGAAAACAAAGCAATCGCCGCATCATACTGATTCGTACGTAATTGACGCAGTAGAGTTTGTTGTTGTTCCTGTGTGGCCTCTGCACCGGGATCGAGCACGATTCGTCGCACCGAAGGACATAAACGAGCCAGTTCTGCTGTGTACTCTGGCACCAAGACACTGACCTCACAAGCACCAGAAGACGCTAACAATTTCAAAGCTGGCCAAGCCAGCATAAAGTCTCCAATTTTGTCATTGCGCACGACCAGCACTTTTTTCACTTGATGACTAACTCCATAGACTCGGTTTGCGTTTCACAGGAACCCAACATCTATCGTTCTAGGTAATTCCAAATCAAGCGCTGCAATTCATTCGAACGCTTTTCAGCGCTCTGGTAAGCCGTTTGTCGCTTCAAGGTATCGCCCACTTGATGCGCAGCAATCGCTTTGTCTGAATATTCGTGCAACTCATCATGGTTTTTTTGAAGCGCCGCAAACACATCATTAAAACTTGGCTCTTGCGAAAGCTGCATCAGAATGCGAGACATCCCACAAGACTGCAAATCCGCAGGAACGGGATGATCAAATGGTTGCTGAAAAAAATCTCTTAAACGAATCATCCAACCCACATGCTCAGACAGCAGCGCCATCACGGAATGTCGATGAACAGGTAGTTCTTTAATATTCTCATCAAACTGCCCAGACCGCCACTCACTCAGCCAAGCTTGTAATTTCGCCATCGATCTGGGTCTAGAAAACGCATAGCCCTGCACCAGCACACAACCCAGGCGCAACAAAGCTTGCGCATGTTCTGCGCTTTCAACGCCTTCGGCCACAACAGGCACATGAAACGAGCGTGCTAGGCTGATCACCGCTTGCACGATGGTCATATTCTCACGTTGATGCAACATATCCAGCACAAAACTCTGATCGATTTTGATTTCATCAAATGTCAGATGCTTTAAATAAGCCAAAGACGAAAACCCCGTTCCGAAGTCATCGAGCGAAATTCGTATTCCCAATTCACGAATCTCATTGATGGTTCGGGTCGCCAACGAAAAGTCTTCAATCAAAGCGCTTTCGACAATTTCCAGCGTAATTTGATCAGCCGGAATCACTTCATGTTTCTCTAAAAGCTCACGAAGGTCATCTAAAAAGATTTTGCGTAAATTCTTCTGAACTGGAATGCCTGTATTGACACTTAGACACAAGGGATAGCCTTGCCGATGAAGCGCATCCAAATCCGTTAATGCCCGATTCAACACCCAGCGACTTAAGGCAACCGACAGCTCTTCGTCAGACAGGACTAAAGGCAAAAAGCTATCCGGATACTGCAAACCATGTTCAGGATGATTCCAGCGTACCAACGCCTCGATCGCACGAATCTGGCCACTGACCATATCAATCTGTGGTTGATAATGCACCACCATTTGCCCACGGTTCACCGCATCACGAAGTTGCTGCAACCGCGTATGGCGTTCGGCCAGCTCGCGCTCAAACTCTGCATCAAAAAAAACAATCTGATTCTTGCCGCGCTGTTTGGCAGAATACATCGCTTGATCAGCCTGACGTAAAAGCTGATCCGCATCGACCTCGACCGACTGCGGATAAAACGTGATCCCAAAACTTGCGGTCAAGCTCAATACCTGTTCACCAATGCGAACGGCATCACTCACAGCCGCCAACAACCGCTCATATACAGGGTGTTGAGGATGCAAATCCGTCATGTTCTGCAAGACCAGCACAAACTCATCACCACCAAACCGGGCAACGATATCACCTGCACGCAATGCACGGGTCAGGCGCGCAGAAATCTTGCACAAATACACATCACCTATCGCATGACCGTGACGCTCATTCATGCCTTTGAAATCATCTAGATCGATATAAACAACCGCTAAAGAAGCATCGTGATGTTGGTAAGTTTGCACCAGTTTACGTAAAGACTCAGAAACCGACAAACGGTTAGGCAAACCGGTCAGGCTGTCATAGTAAGCCACTTGACGCAAGCTCTCTTCATGCATCAAGCGTTCAGTGACTTCGGTCGCATTCGCAATATAGTTCTGAATAGTGCCGTCTTCATCCCGAATAACAGACAAACGCATATCAACCGCATAAGGCTCTCCACCTTTGCGATGATTCCAGAGCTGACCAACCCAATAGCCCTTGGCATTCAAATCATCCCACATAGCTTGATAGAACATTTTGTTCTGGCGCCCTGAATGCAGAATGGACAGTTTTTCACCAATAATTTCTTCTCTATCGTAGCCCGTCATTTCACAAAAACGGTCATTCACTTCTACGATGACCGAGTTCGCATTGGCAATGGCGACACCGTCATAACTGTGACTAAAAACCTGTGCAAGCAACGCCATTCGTTGCTGGGTCTGCTTCAGTTCAGAAACATCGATATCAATTCGATAGATTTCAAGACTTTCGTTCGAAGCCCTGTGGATTCCAAAGCTCGAATACACCGTACGGGTCTCACCACGCGCACCCCGAAAGTTCAAAAGTACAAGCGCTTCCTGAAACTGACCTCGCATGCAACTGGTCAGTGCGTCCTGAATCTGCGTACGCATCAACTCAGGGACTGACAAATCTGTCAACGGCTTTTGCAACGTTTGTTGCGCACTTAACTGATAGAGTGTTTCGCTGCCTTTATTCCAGAAAATCACACGCAGCTGTTCATCGTAGCCTTGCACTGCAATATTCGGCAGATGTTCAAACAAATCAAAAAACTGTGCTTTCGTTCGCGCCAACGCCTCTAATGCCTCAACACGGGGCGTAATATCCAGCAAAAACCCGTGTATGCGCCGCACTTTTCCTTGAGAATCCCGTTCTGGCCAGCTCAGGTCTTCAACCCAACGCCATTGGCCATTTTTATGCCTGATCCGATAGATCTGTTGATAGCTCTCTAGACCTTGTGCTAGATATTCAGTCACTTCTTCTGCGGTTTTCTCAAGATCATCTGGATGAATCAGATCAGAGAACGCAACTGATTTCGGAACCAAGAGATCGTCCGTGGTGTAACCCATGGTAGCAATCGTGTCATTGACGAACTCAACAGGCCAACCTGGTGCATTGAGCCAGGTGAACATCATCACAGGCAACTTAGAGACCAGTGATTGCAAATCTTTGATGTGGTTGTCTGCAGCAACCCGTTCAGAGATATTTTCATGGACACCGATCAACACAATGTCTGTCTTTTTCTCGGGTCTTAAAATTCGCCCTCTGGCTTGTATATGAAGCCAGTCACCATCTTTGTGACGCAGACGCATCCGAATATCGTAGGTGACATATTTGTCTTGAATGTTCTGATGTAAAGCGGCCAGTACCGACGGCAAATCATCCGGATGACAAAAGAATTGCCAGCTCTCGTTTTTGAAGTTATCAAAATCATCACGGCTGTAACCCAACATGGTCAACCAGCCTTCATCCACTTCCCACTCGCCAGTCGTCCAGTTCACCATCCAGACGCCGACTTTGTGACCGCCCGTCAATGACATCTGACTGAGGGCTCGAATCGCGTCAAACGTTTGATCAGTCGAGAAGCTGCGGGCAAAGGCACCAGGCTCCACACACTTGACCATCCCCAGACTTTGCAGCTGCTCGAACGCTTTGAGCACTTCAGACTCACTCACGATCAGGTCTTGATCGCACAAACGGTCCGTCAGCCTACCGACAGACAGCGCTTGTCCATCAATTGGCAATTGATACAGAACCTGAAGCGTCAATAGATCAGAGTGCATACGGAACAATCACAAAAAGATACCAGCGGCATCAAACCCACCAAAACTTTGGTGTCTCTTTCGTAATTTTACGCTGAATTGAAGTCACTACTGTTGCAGTGACTTCCTTAACTTTGCTAATTATTTTCTTAAAGCAGTTCGCCAGGCACCGTGGCTTTCACAGACGCACGTTCAGAGATTTTTGTATACCATGCGCGCATTTTGGGATTGGTCTCAAGCCAGTCAATGTGATCAAACCGAAAGTACAACCAACCCAAGGTCGAGACAAGCCCAATCGCCAGCAGATTGAACTCATTTTCAAAATGTTCTGACTGCTTTTCGAGCTCGGCTAAACCACGCTGAACGGTAGCGAGCTGATGTTTTTTCCAACCTTCAGACTGAAGCTCAGGTTTGCGCGTATTTTCGACACGCACAGACATGCCTGCATCGAGCACACCGTGGCACAGTGCAATGAGCGAACGCATGTTCCAAACTTCATCTTGCTGTTTTGGTAAAAACTGACCTTGGCCATAAACCTCATTCAGGTATTCGCAGATCACAGGTGAATCCAGAATCACATCACCATTGCTGGTTATCATGGTCGGAATTTTGCGAAGCGGGTTCACATCGTATAGATCATTGGCGGGATCACGAGGATTCGTATCTAGCATTTCAAACTGATCACGGATACCCAACTCCAGCGCCATAATACGCACTTTACGGGCATAGGGTGAATTCGACGAGCAATAAAGTTTCATCACAATCATTATTCCTTACAATGTATTTTTAATCGGCACACAGTGGTGCCTCGTTATGCCAATGGCTGCCAAGCCACGACGTTTTGTGTCTGAACACCCAAACCATCAATACCCAGCGTCATGACATCACCCGGTTTCAGAAAGACCTGAGGTCTGCGCCCAGTTCCAACCCCGGGTGGTGTCCCCGTAATTAAAACGTCGCCTGGCATCAGCGTGACAAAGCGACTGACATAGCTGACAATTTCACGCACACTAAAGATCATGTCACTGGTATGACCCGTTTGCATCCGTTGTCCATTGACATCGAGCCAGAGCCCTAAATTTTGTGGATCAGCAATCTCATCACGCGTCACCAGCCAAGGCCCCAATGGACCAAAGGTATCGCAGCCTTTACCCTTATCCCAAGAACCACCACGCTCTAATTGAAACTCCCGTTCGCTCACATCGTTGGCCAGACAGTAACCCGCCACGTAATTCAAGGCGTCTGCTTCGGACACATAAGAGGCACGTGTACCAATCACAATCCCAAGCTCAACTTCCCAATCTGTTTTGACAGAGTCTTTGGGCAGCATCACGGAATCATCAGGCCCCTGAATACAGCTAATTGCCTTGGTAAAAAGAATCGGTTCTTTGGGAATTGCAGAACCTGTTTCAGCCGCGTGTTCACGGTAGTTCAAGCCAATGGCCAAAAACTTTCCAACCTGACCGACAGGACACCCAAAACGCACGTCCCCCTCAACAACTGGCAGCTTCTCCGTATCCAAGCGCGCAAGTTGCGCCAGAGCCTCCGGGCTCAGTTGGGCGGGTCCGATGTCTGCAATGATCTGACTCAGATCTCGTAACTGGCCTTGTGCATCCAACAGTCCTGGTTTTTCAGCACCGGGGGCACCAAACCGTACTAAACGCATGTTTTCCTCCTTATATATTTTTTAAAATGCCCTGCCCGGAAACCCGGGCAGTTTGATGAGCTAATCCGATCAGTATGGCGAGACTTGACCGTCACGACGGGCATCTGAACCGCCAACATAGGCCACTGTCTCACCTCGTTGTGTATCCAAACGGGCAATCAGCTGGGCACTACCAAACTCCAGACTGTTATTGGGCTCAACGGTCAGGTCATGGCCCATATCACGCAACTCACGCAATACAGACTCGGGCCATTCTGCCTCCATAATCAATTCGCCAGAATCAATAATGCGCCAGCGTGGTGCATCAGACGCTGCCTGAGGATTCAAGCCTTCAACACTAACACGCAGCGTCATTTGCACGTGCCCTTGCGCTTGCATATTGGCACCCATCACACCAAATGCCATCAAAGGCTGGCCATCTGCCGTTGTCATAAAGGCTGGAATAATGGTGTGCATTGTCTTTTTACGACCTGCCACCACGTTCGGATGCGAAGGGTCCAGAGAGAAGCTATTGCCACGGCTATGTAATGCAATCCCTGTACCAGGAACAACTACACCGGACCCGAACCCTTTGTAATTTGACTGGATGTAAGAAATCATGCGACCTTGCGCATCTGCGGCACACAAATAAATCGTGCCACCATTTTCTGGTTGACCTGCTGGATAAACACCGGCTTTTTTCGGATCAATCAATGCAGCACGCGCTTTCAAATAGGCAGGTTTCAGCAAGTCTTCAGGTTTCACACGCATATGATTTGGATCGGTAATATGGGCATACAAATCCGCAAAGGCGCAACGCATCGCCTCAATTTCCAAGTGCACCCGTGCGGCACTGCCAACAGCCGTTTCGCCATAAGGCAGATAGGACAAGATGCCAAGCGCAATCAACGCCGCAATGCCCTGACCATTGGGTGGAATTTCGTGCACACGCACATCACCATACGCTTGTGAAATCGGCTCAACCCACTCCGTTTGGTGCTCAGCCAGATCTTCCATCGACAGCGCTGCGCCATGAATCGCCGCAAACTCCGTGATGTGATGCGCAAGGCGACCTTCATAAAAAGAGCGACCATGTGTACGTGCAATTTCACGCAAAGTCACAGCCTGATCCGCACAACGCCAAATCTCACCCGCTTTAGGTGCACGTCCATTGGGCATAAACGCGTCAAACCCCGGCTGTACATGTAATTCTTGTGCAGACATTTCCCATTGACGCGCAATTACAGGACTCACAGGAAACCCATCCATCGCATAACGAATGGCATCTTCAAACAAATCCTCAAAAGGCAAATCGCCAAACCGATCAGACAAATCAGCCCAAGCAGCGACTTGCCCAGGCACCGTTACGGTTTCCCAGCCACGGGTATCCATCGCAGTTTTACCGGCAAAGCGTTCCAGATTCCAGCCCGCCGGTGCGCGGCCCGAACCATTCATTCCATGTAAACGCTCACCATCCCAAAGAATGGCAAAGGCATCGCCCCCAATTCCGTTCATCGTTGGCTCAACAACAGTAATGGCAATGGCTGCAGCGAGTGCCGCATCAATGGCATTACCACCGCGCGCAAACGCATTGGCACCGGCTTGTGACGCCAGAGGCTGAGAGGAAGCCACCATGTTGCGGGCCATCACTGGTTTGCGTCGAATTGAATTGAATGAATGAATATCCATGCACGTCCCCGTTTCGATTGGAATAGTCAAACCTCGAGAGTATGACAATAATGACCTTCTGACCACTAAAGCAATACACATTCTGAAGACAATCTGACAGACAGACTGTCAAACGATGCCATTTACTCGCTGCCATCCCGCTTTCTGCGGTGTTTGTGCGGTTTCGTGCGAAACTGACGCTTTACGCAGTTAGGCTCATTGAGGCAGCAGCATGAAGTACATTCTCGCGTTCGATCAGGGCACCACCAGCTCGCGCGCCTTGTTATTTGATTCGCAAGGCCGATTATGCGCAACGGCACAGAAAGTACTGCCCCAGTCTTTTCCAGCAAATGGCCTGGTCGAGCACGATGCAATACAAATCTGGCAGGATCAGCTGCAGGTCGCCCGTGAGGTTTTACAGACAACAGGCGTTCATCCTCAAGAAGTCGCCGCGCTGGGTATCACCAATCAACGCGAAACCACCATTCTCTGGGATCGTCAAACAGGCCAACCTTTAGCGCCAGCCATTGTCTGGCAAGACCGACGCACAGCCAGCATCTGCCAGAAACTGATCGATGACGGCCATGAACCGATGATTCACAGCAAGACCGGTTTGTTGGCCGATGCTTATTTCTCTGCCAGCAAATTGCAATGGCTGTTAGATCACCTCCCTGATGCCAGACAGCGTGCGCGCAAAGGTGAACTGGCATTTGGAACCGTCGATACGTGGCTGGTCTGGAATCTCACCCAAGGTCAATGTCATATCACCGACCCCAGCAATGCCAGCCGAACGTTACTTTTCAATATCCACACAGGTGATTGGGATCCCCAACTACTGGCCTTGTTTGATATACCACCTGAAGTCCTGCCAGCCCTAGTTCCAAGTCTAGGCGTTGCAGGGATGGTTGCACGTGAGCATCTGGGTGCTGAGATTCCCATTGCAGCGCTCGTCGGGGACCAACAAGCAGCCACCTTTGGGCAAGCCTGCTTCAAAGATGGGATGGTCAAAAACACCTATGGCACGGGTTGTTTTTTGCTCATGAATACTGGGCAAGACATTGTCCAAAGTCAACATCGCTTACTGACGACTATTGGTTGGCAAAAGCCTGCCATCGATTCCACCTCAAACGAGCTGCTGACCACCTACTGCCTCGAAGGTTCGGTCTTTATGGCGGGTGCGACAGTTCAGTGGTTGCGCGATGGCTTGAATCTTTTTGAGCGTACGGCTGACATTGAACCGCTGGCAGCCAGTGTGACTGATACTGAAGATATGTTTCTCGTCCCTGCACTAACGGGGTTAGGCGCCCCACATTGGGATGCCCATGCACGTGGCCTCATGATTGGTATGTCACGCGCCACAAACCGTGCGCATATTGCGCGAGCAGCACTCGAATCGATTGCACTGCAAGTCACGGATTTGCTCAACGCTTTACAGCAAGACGCCATATCTACCCACATTTCGCAACTCAGAGTCGATGGCGCAGCCGCTCAGAACAATCTACTCATGCAAATGCAAGCGGATTTCAGTGGTTATCCCGTCTATCGACCTAAAATCACAGAAACAACCGCGCAAGGTGCGGCCTGGATGGCCGGTTTAGCGACGGGCATCTGGAGCGATCTGAGCACACTCGAACAACATTGGCAAACTGATCGTATTTTTGAACCGCAGTGGTCTGACGATCAACGCGATGCCCATTTAAACCGTTGGCATCAAGCGCTTGAACGTGCAAAGGCTTGGCATGTGTCAAACGACGAGGGTCCGCGATAGCACACACCGAATGCACCACACTGTTTATTTTTAATTGATTAACCTCAAAACCAAACAAAGATACTTACATGACAGGCACGATTTCAGAGCACGCATCCACGTCCGTACGCCAGGCCACACTGACAGGCACGAAGACAGACCAACCATTTGATCTGGTGGTGATTGGTGGGGGCGCAACGGGTTTAGGGGTGGCTTTAGACGCTGTTCATCGTGGCTATCGCGTTGCCTTGTTTGAGCGCTATGACTTTGCCAAAGGCACTTCATCACGTTCCACCAAACTGTTGCACGGTGGCGTACGTTATCTAGCCCAAGGCAATGTCTCACTCGTGCGTGAAGCACTTCATGAGCGCAGCACACTGATGGCTATGGCACCCCATCTGGCTCAACCACTTGCCTTTTTAATGCCCTGCTATCGAGCACTGGATCTGCCTTTTTACTGGGCAGGCCTCAAAGCCTACGACACACTGGCAGGACGTAAAGGCTTGGGTAAAACTGCCTTAATCAATCCATGCAAAACTCGCAGACTTCTACCCAACATTCGACAAAGGGGTCTTAAAGGCAGTGTGCAATACTGGGATGGGCAGTTTGATGATGCGCGTTTTGCGCTGGCAATGGCACGCACAGCTGCACAAAAAGGCGCACTCATTGCAAATTACTGCGAAGTGCAATCCATTGAACACGCCGATGGTCGCGTGCAAGGTGTCACCGTACGTGATGTCGAAACCAATCAAACTTGGTCTGTACCAACCCGCTGCGTCGTGAATGCAACGGGTGTTTGGGTCGATCAACTGCGTCAGATCGATGAGCAAGCTGCAGGACAAAGCGCCGAACCCATGGTCGCCCCTAGCCAAGGCATCCACATTGTGCTGGATCGTGAGTTCATGCCATCCGATCAGGCGCTGATCATCCCAAAAACCAGCGACGGACGTGTGCTATTTGCATTGCCATGGCTCGGTAAAATCGTCTTGGGCACAACCGACACACCACGCGATGAAATTCCAGTCGAACCTAAACCGTTGCGTGAAGAAATTGATTTTTTGATCCGTGAAGCCGCGAACTACTTACAGAAAGCTCCGACTTTGCAGGACATACGCAGCCTCTGGGTGGGATTACGACCGTTGGTCAAACCCATCAACCAAGGACCGGGTGACACTAAATCTATCAGTCGTGAGCACACCATTCTTTCTAGCCCCAGCGGCATGGTGACAGTCACCGGTGGCAAATGGACGACCTATCGCGTCATGGCCCAAGACACCCTGGCTCACTGCATTAAAAGTGGTGTCTTAAAACCAAGCACACCGTCTCACGACTTAATTCGGTTGGTTGGCGCACAAAACCAAGCCGTCACAACCCGCAAACTGGGCAATCAACCCGATCTACTCGCCTATGGCGATGAGGCGAATCAAGTTCAGGCTTTACCGGGTGCAGATCGAGAAATCGCCTATGGCCTCACAGAAGCCATGGTTCGGTTTGCAGCCCGCTATGAATACGCACGCACGGTCGAAGATGTGCTGGCTCGACGCAGCCGACTACTCTTTCTGGATGCAGAGAGTGCCCGTCAATGTGCACAAATCGTTGCAGACATCTTGCAAGAGGAAACGCAAACTGATCCACAGCTTGATCAGTTCATGACTTTAAGTGAGCAATATCTACATATTCCAGTTTAGGAACGAATTGGCCGCAAACATTTGCGGCCAATTGTCTATACAGTCCAAGTCATCTGAACAATCAAGGCGATCAGGACAGAACTTCCACACCACCCATGTAAGGGATCAGCACATCTGGCACACGGATCGATCCGTCTGCTTGCTGATAGTTTTCCAGCACGGCGACCAACGCACGACCCACGGCCAAGCCTGAACCGTTCAATGTATGTACGTAATCCGTTTTTGATTTACCTGGCTCACTGCGATAACGAGCCTGCATGCGTCTAGCCTGAAAAGATTCGCAGTTGGAGACTGATGAGATCTCACGCCAAGTATTCTGTGCAGGAACCCAAACTTCTAAATCATAGGTTTTGGCGGCAGCAAACCCCATGTCGCCCGTGCACAACACGATGACACGGTACGGTAAACCCAAAAGTTGTAAAACATGCTCGGCATGCCCCACCATGGTTTCCAGCGTGTCATAAGACGTTTCTGGCTCCACAATTTGCACCATTTCCACTTTGTCGAACTGGTGCTGACGGATCAAACCACGTGAATCTCGTCCACCACTACCCGCTTCTGAACGAAAACATGGCGTATGCGCGGTGAGTCGAACAGGCAGATCCTCAGGACTCAAAATCGAATCACGCACACTGTTCGTCAAAGTAATTTCTGAAGTTGAAATCAGGTACTGCTCCAGAATCGGTGAGCCAAACTCTTTGGCATCGGCTTCTGCACCACCCCGTGTCACCCAGAACATATCTTCACGGAACTTGGGTAACTGACCCGTACCGTATAAGGTGCTGGCGTTCACAATGTAAGGGGTGTAGCACTCGGTGTAGCCATGTTCAGATGTCTGAAGATCTAACATGAACTGCGTCAGCGCACGGTTCAATCGTGCCACGGGCCCGCGCATAAAGCTAAAACGTGCACCGGATAAGCGTCCTGCCAGTTCCAAATCCAGACCAATCCGCTCACCTAGAGTGACATGGTCTTTGACTTCAAATGGCAAAGGCTTGGGATCACCATTGGCATCGGCTTCTGGCACCCAGCGACGAATCTCCACGTTGTCATCACTGTCTGCACCTTCAGGTACCGACTCGTGCGGCATATTGGGTACTTCCTGCAACATCGCGGTGAGCTGTCCCTGCACCTCATTCAGAGATTGCTCCAAAACATGTAATTGCTCCGGGATTGCCTGTGATTGCGCCATCACGGCACTGGCATCTTCCCCTTTGGATTTGAGTGCACCAATTTGCTTGGCCAAGGCATTACGACTGGCTTGCAATGTTTCGGTTTGCATCTGCACGGACTTGCGTTGAGCTTCTAACGCGTTATAACGGTTCAAATCAAATTGAAAACCACGTCTAGCCAAACGCGCAACAACGGTTTCCGGATCTTTTCTGAGCAATGTGGGATCGAGCATATCAGCCTTGCACTGGAAAGTTAATGATGAATCCCCCATTGTAGCCGTGCATTGCGTGATCGATGGCAGACTTGAACCTGACAAGTGAGGTTCAGATTGTTTTTGATGGCAGAGTCAATGTCTGTGACACAACAAAGCTTTCTTGCCAATAATATTTGGCTCAACCAGGACATGAGATTTTATTCAATTGCTTATGAAATAGCTTGAATATAAACTCATTACAAACTACGTAAGGAGAACGGTTGTGGACTTTCAGTTAAACGAATCGCAAAAAGAATTAGTCGCTCTGGCCGACCGTCTGGGTCGTGAAGAATTTGCTGCCAAAGCAGCCAGATGGGACGAGAACCACGAATATCCGCATGAGAACGTTGAGGTTTTACGCAAAGCTGGTCTGCTTGGCATGACCATCCCCAAAGCATTTGGTGGCCCTGAGCGTCCTCTGATCGATGTCGTGCTGGTGATCGAGCAAATCGCAAAATACTGCGGTGTGACTGCGCGTATCGTGGTTGAAACCAACATGGGTGCGCTGGGTGCCATCATGGCCTACGGTACACCTGAGCAACAAAAAGAAGTGGCTCGTCGTGTTCTGGAAGACGGTGACAAGCCAGCCATCGGAATGACTGAACCCAACGCGGGAACAGACCTTGTGGCGCTGACCACAACCGCTCGCGAAACTGATGATGGCTACATCATTAACGGTGTGAAGCACTGGATTACCGGTGGAGGAATCTCAAAGACCAACCTGATCTTTGCACGCATCATTGATCGCGACGGTCAAGATCACGGCATTGGCGGCGTTCTCGTGGATCTAGGCACACCAGGCTTTGCGATTGGTCATGTTGAATCCGCCATGGGCTTGCGCGGCATTCCAGAAGCCGAACTAATCTTTACAGATTGCAAAGTTCCATTGACCAATCTGGTCCTTCGTGATGCCAAAGAAGGCTTTAAAAAGCTCATGAATGGCTATAACGCACAGCGTGTGGGTGCATCAGCCGTGGCACTGGGCTTGGCTCAAGGCGCTCATGAACTGGCCGTGGACTACATGAATACGCGTGAAGCCACCGGTCAAAAACTGAAAGACTTCCAGGGTCTGGCTTGGATTGCCGCCGAAGGTGATATGCGTCTGGATGCTGCTAGACTGCTGATTTACCGCGCCGCTTGCAATGCCGTACACTTGCCCAATAACGTCATGCTGCCAGAAATGCGTGAGGCTTCGATTGCCAAAGCCTTTGTGGGTCATGAATCGTTTGAATGCGTGAGTGACTCTCTGCAAATGTTTGGCGCAGCTGGATACTCAGCTAGCCTCCCACTAGAACGAATGTTGCGTGACGTGCGTATGTTCCAGATTGGCGGTGGTACAACACAAGCTCAGCTCAACATGATTGCACGCAGCATCTTCCCACGTCGTTAATCAGTTATTCAGCCTGATGCGCCCAAACGGCGCATCTCGCAACACAAAAAGCTGTAGAACGACGCAAAACGAAATCAATACACCCGGATTCACTGATGTGTGATTCGGGTGAATTTTATTTAACTGGCCAAGACAAGTACTATCCCAAACGAATCAACTGCTCAACGCGCTCTTGCAAATCGGGCAATGCGCCAGCACTTCTAGCTGACTTCACCTGCTTCCAAAGCGCACTCGCCACAGGTGACAAACGGGTTTGATCTAAGCAAGCCAAGCCAACTTTACGGATCGAAGTCGGCTCAATGCGCCGATAGACAACGCCTTGATACGTTTGCGGCAACACCAACGAAGCCAGCGCTGACACACCTTGTCCTCGGCGCACAAACTCTAGAATCGACAAAATCTGCGTCAAATCATGCACAACACGCGGTTTGATGTTCGCTTGCGCAAACATGCGTTCAATAATGGGCTGAGAACCCGCATGCGTCATCACAAATGGGTATTGTGCCAACGCCTCTACAGGCACCACATCAAGTTCAGCTAAGGGGTGATCTGGGGCTAACACAGCCAGTAGCTCATCCACTGCCAAGGTGATGGTGTCCAGGTCAGGCTTGGGTAAAGCCACAATCCCGATTTCAATGCGACGTTCTATGAGCGCACGTGCAATCTCAGAGTCTCGCTGTTCAGTCACAAACACATCAATACCCGGATATCGTTGCTTAAACTGCTCTAGGATGTGTGGCAAGACGTTCAGTGATGAGCTGGCACCGTGTGAGCCGATCTTGAGCAAACCACGCTCTAAACGCGCACCTGCCATAGCGGTAGCGCGAATAATCTGCATAGACGCAAAAACATCACGCACATGCGGCAAAATAGCCTCGCCGGTATACGTCAGCTCAATCCCTGGTGCATTGCGATCAATCACTTGTGTCCCTAAGGCGGACTCCAAGGCACGTAGTGCATGACTAGTTGCTGATGGCGTCAAACCGAGTCGAGCACCTGCACTGGCAATTCGCTCACTGCCGACCAGCGTCAGAAACAGTTCTAATTGTCGTAATGTCGGGCCTTCCGACGAAATCGTTTCCACGTACTTGCCTCACAAACAAAGAATCGATCAGATGAAATTAGATTCAATATTACGTGATGGCGTTGAAAAAAACGAACACAACCAATCACTACGATTTATCTTGTTTTGCGGCCTGATCGAGTTCGCGCAAATAAGCAAGCTTGTCTGCGATTTTAATTTCCAGTCCACGTGGGACAGGCTGATACCACTCAGGCTCACTAAGACCATCCGGCAAATAGGTTTCACCTGCGGCATAAGCATTGGGTTCATCATGCGCGTATCGATACGCATGCCCGTGACCCAACTCCTTCATCAATCGGGTTGGTGCATTGCGCAAATGCACAGGGACTTCACGACTTTTGTCTTTTTTCACAAACGCTCGAGCCTGATTGTATGCGTTGTAGCCTGCATTGCTTTTAGCCGCAATCGACAAATAAATGACCGCCTGCGCTAAAGCCAATTCACCTTCAGGGCTACCGAGTCGTTCATAAGTCGTGGCCGCATCATTGGCAATTTGCAGCGCCCTAGGGTCTGCTAAACCAATGTCTTCCCAAGCCATACGAACAATTCTTCGTGACAAATAACGAGCATCTGCGCCACCATCAAGCATGCGTGTCAGCCAATACAACGCCGCATCGGGATGCGAGCCACGGACCGACTTATGCAAAGCCGAAATCTGATCGTAAAAGCTATCCCCACCCTTATCAAAACGTCGGCTATTGAGCATCAACGCGTTTTCAATAAAAGGGCCATCAATCTGCGTCACACCCGCAACCCCAGCGGCGGTCTGACATTGTTCCAGAAGATTCAAAAAGCGCCGTGCATCGCCATCGGCATAACCAATCACAGTCTCTGTCGCGACCTCATCAAACGCTAAACCAGACAAAGCGACAGACTGCGCACGTTGCAACAACTGCTTTAATTGTTCGGGCTCCAAAGATTTCAGAACATACACTTGCGATCTAGACAAGAGCGCGGAGTTCACCTCAAACGAGGGATTCTCAGTGGTTGCACCAATAAACGTCACAAGCCCACTTTCAACATACGGTAACAACGCATCTTGCTGCGCTTTGTTAAACCGATGAATCTCATCGACAAACAAGATCGTAGGTTTCTGCCGTGAGAGATTTTGTTGTGCTTGCTCCATGGCAGCACGAATATCTTTCACCCCAGAAAACACCGCTGACAAAGCGATAAACTCGCTCTCAAAACCACTCGCCATCAAACGCGCCAGAGTCGTCTTCCCTACGCCAGGTGGTCCCCAAAAGATCATGGAATGCGGTTTACCCGATTCAAAGGCTAACCGTAATGGCTTACCCGGCCCAAGTAAGTGCGTCTGGCCAACCACCTCATCCAGCGTTTTAGGTCTAAGCAACTCAGCTAAGGGCTTATTGGGCTCAGTCGTAAATAGGTCTACCATCACGGCATCTCAATCACATCAGTGCCGACAGGCGACTTAAACACAAATGTTTCAGCCGGAAATTCAGACTGCGCGCGTATCCGAGACAATTCAATGCGCGTTGTTTGCCCAAATCCATCTTGGATCAATAGCTGCGCAGGGATTCCTTCTTTCATCCCAATATCAACCCGATTCAGTCCTGCATCGGCTTTAAACGGGGTTGCACGCAACCAGATCATGCCCCCTTCATCGGGCAATGAGGACAGCTGAAACGCATCCTGCAATGGTTTCTCACCAAACAGTAAAGCAGCAGGGCTACTGCCCATAGCAGCATCAACCTGACGAATCGTGGTTTGTCTTAAATCAGGATCGTATTGCTGAATGACGCGCCCATCCGAAATGATCAATTGTTCATGAGGCTTTAAAACACTCCAGCGAAACTTACCAGGTCGTTGAAATGAAAACTCACCGGATTGCATTTGCGATGCTTGCCCTTTGTCATCTAGAACCGATTGCTCAAAAACGCCCGTTGCTGCGCTAAATGTTTGCACGAACTGCTCAAACATTTCAGCCGCACTATTGGCCATGGCATTAGCCGATACGCCTATGAGCAGACACAGCATCGCCACATAACGCTTGAGTCCACTGAGCTTGAATCCCCTGCTCTTACGGCCCAAACCGCTCTTTGTCATTGCTTGGACGCTTTCATTCTTCAAGGCCATGTGTTTGCTACTCCTGTCTTGTTTATTGCTTACTCATCCTTGGGTGGCGTTGGTGCGAGAATTTCTCGCACCCCGTTGGATTGCATGGCGGATACCAGACCGGACGCTTCCATCTGCTCAAGCAACCGAGCTGCACGGTTGTAACCAATTCTCAAATGTCGCTGCACCAATGAAATCGAGGCACGGCGATGCTCAAGAATGATCGCAACAGCCTGATCATACAAAGGGTCCGACTCACTGTCTGTGAAGCCCGTGACACTGCCCACCCCATCGCCAGTCTCGCCTTCAATCGCGCCTTCCAACAAACCGTCGACATAATCAGGCTCAGTGTCTTGTTTGATTTCTTCCACCACACGGTGCACTTCATCATCAGACACAAACGCACCATGCACGCGATTCGGAAACGCCGTACCGGGTGGCATGTACAACATATCACCTAGGCCCAGCAAAGACTCCGCACCCATTTGATCCAGAATCGTTCTGGAGTCCACCTTGGAAGACACTTGAAACGCAATGCGGGTCGGAATATTAGCTTTAATCAAACCGGTAATCACATCCACACTGGGGCGTTGCGTGGCCAAAATCAGGTGAATACCCGCAGCACGGGCTTTTTGTGCCAGTCTTGCGATCAGCTCTTCAATTTTCTTACCGACGACCATCATCAAATCAGCCAGCTCATCGATGACAACGACAATATGCGGAAGCTCTTTTAAGGGTTCCGGTGCATCCGGTGTCAAAGAAAATGGATTCGGAATGGTTTCGTCTTTTTTAGCCGCATCACGAATTCGAGCGTTAAAACCCGCTAGGTTACGCACCCCCAATTTGCTCATCAAACGGTAGCGCTTTTCCATTTCTGCCACACACCAGTTTAAAGCATTGGCAGCTTGCTTCATATCCGTCACAACCGGCGCTAACAAATGCGGAATGCCTTCATAAACACTCATTTCCAGCATTTTTGGATCAATTAAAATTAAGCGAGTATCAGACGGTTTCGCTTTGTACAAAAGTGACAAAATCATCGCGTTGATACCGACAGACTTTCCGGAGCCTGTTGTTCCTGCCACCAGCAAATGCGGCATTTTTGCGAGATCAGCAACCACCGGATGGCCTGCAATATCTTTGCCAAGCGCCACCGTCAAGAGTGAACGACTGTCGTGGTAAGTTTTTGAACCGACGATTTCAGACAAACGCACAATTTGTCGTTTTGCATTGGGGAGCTCCAACCCCATCAGGTTTTTGCCCGGGATGGTTTCGACGACACGGATCGTCACCAAACTCAGTGCACGCGCCAAATCCTTGGCAAGATTCACAATTTGTGAGCCTTTCACACCCGTCGCGGGTTCAATCTCATAACGTGTAATCACAGGCCCCGCTTGCGCAGACACCACAGTCACCTGAACCCCAAAGTCGGATAGTTTTTTCTCAATCAACCGCGAGGTAAATTCAATCGTTTCAGGTGAAACTGTTTCCACCACTTCACTGGCAGGATCCAATAAAGCGATCTCTGGCAAATTGCCAGCCTGTCCATCATGAAACAGCGTGGGCTGTTTTTCTTGAATAACTCGCTCGGAACGGGCAATCGTAGCCACCGCAGGTTCAATCCGCACCGGTTGCTCATGCACAATCTTCTCGTGTTTTGCCTGTACTTGCTCACGTCTTTGCGTTTTCGCCACTTCACCGGCACGGCGATCTTGACGTGCACCGTACCAGTTGCGTACACCTCGTACGATTTTTTCAAGGCGATGACCTATCCACTCCGAAATCATTCCCCAAGAAAAACCAAAAAATAAACTAAGGCCGTACACAATCAAGAAAAGGAGCAATAACGTACTGCCCGTAAATCCGATGAGATGAGAGAGCCATTGCGCCCATACGTGGCCCAGAACACCACCTGCACCACTTAACACCTCGGTGCGGCTTGGTAAATCCGTTCCATAAGACCCCAATCGCAGCGCTTCTAAACCAAGCGAACCCGCCATCAGCAACACAAAACCGATGCCGTGCTCCCAACGCACCCGTTCAAGCTCTGAGCCCTCTTCGCCATGACCTGGACGAAACAATCGCCGAAAGCCCATCACCACCCGATGAATGAGCAACACAACAAACAGCCAAGCTGAATAGCCGAACAAATACAATAGGATGTCTGCGACATAAGCACCCAGCAATCCACCACGATTACTCAGAATCGTTTGACCAGTCGCATGCGACCAACCCGGATCCGCAGGATTCCAAGTCACAAGCACGATCGTCAACCAAAGCGCGAGCAGCGCAAACATCACCCACCGAGCTTCGCGGAATACACCGAGAATTTTCTGTTGCAAAGGCGACGGACCATTGCGCACGTTACGTGAGCCGCGCGACGATCTCACGGGTTTAGACATAGCTGCATTCGTTTTTGACATACGGGTCATTATAATAGGACTGCAAATATTCAAGGATTATAAAATGTCTGAAACAAACCACTCTAAAGTTTTGATCCTGGGGTCAGGTCCCGCAGGATACAGCGCCGCAATCTATGCTGCACGCGCAAACCTCAAGCCCACCGTCATCACAGGCATGGCGCAGGGCGGTCAATTGATGACGACAACCGATGTTGATAACTGGCCAGCCGATCCAAATGGTGTCGAAGGCCCAGAATTAATGCAACGTTTTCAGGCACATGCCGAACGGTTTGAAACAAACATTGTCTTCGATCACATCCATAAAGTCGATCTTTCCAGTCGTCCATTCCGTCTTTACGGCGACGATGACAAAGAGTATACGTGTGATGCGCTCATTATCTCGACCGGAGCCTCTGCAAAATATCTCGGTCTGCCTTCTGAAGAAGCCTTTATGGGACGCGGAGTCTCAGGTTGTGCCACATGTGACGGCTTTTTCTACAAAGATCAAGATGTCGTCGTGGTGGGTGGTGGTAACACTGCAATCGAAGAAGCGCTCTACTTGTCCAACATTTGTAAGAGTGTGACCGTCGTGCATCGCCGCGATGAATTCCGTGCCGAACCCATCATGATCGACAAACTGCATGAGAAAGTCCAAAACGGCAACATCAAGTTGGCTTTACACCGTGAGCTCGATGAAGTACTGGGTGACGACTCCGGTGTGACCGGCGTGCGTTTGCGCAGCAACAAAGGTGAAGATCCCATTGAACTGGCTGTACACGGTGTATTTATTGCCATTGGACACAACCCCAACACAGAAATCTTCCAAGGTCAGTTGAACATGGAAGATGGTTACATCATCACCCGCAGCGGCTTGAAAGGTCTGGCTACCATGACATCCGTTGAAGGTGTATTTGCGGCAGGTGACGTCCAAGACAACATCTACCGTCAAGCCATTACTAGCGCAGGCACCGGTTGTATGGCGGCACTGGATGCACAACGCTGGCTGGATGATCAGTCAAACTAAGCCAGTTTGACGACTCGTGTGTGGTGGCCAAAGGTCTGAGTCAGGAAGACACCGAGCTATTGCAAATCGCAATGAAGGATGTCATTCCGCTGCAAACACCCTCTCGCGTGCATCATCCACCGAGGGGGTTACCTGCGCGCACCGCACACGTTCGACAGACCGCCGCAGAAAACCATCCACCTAAAGTTGGTGTTGCGCTTTCAGATGCCTTTATGGAAGATCTCGCCCATCTAAACGATGACACCGAGTATCGAGCATCGGGATTATCCCACCACGCACTCGTTCGATTGCGACGCGAACCCCAACTGGTCAAGGCCAGCCTCGACCTCCATGGCTACACCGTTGATGAAGCTCGAACACGACTTTATGAGTTCGTGCGTCAATGCTATGACATGGATCTACGTCGTATTCGTGTCGTACACGGACAAGGCTATGGCTCACGCACAGGCCAATCTATTCTCAAACTACACGTTCGCCACTGGCTACAACAAATGCACGAAGTGATGGGTTACGTCACACCGGACATTCATCATGGTGGCGGTGGTGCTTTGCTAGTACGTTTGCGCACACCGCTTTCTGCGGACTAATACGATCTATTTAGAGCCTTGCGTAAGATCCAAAGTCTTTGCGTCACTGTTATATTCAGTGACAATTTGCTTATTGGCGTTGCCTTTAGATACACGGCGCTTATATAAATGTAAATGCTTGAAGTTTTAAAAAGCAAAACGGCTGACATCTGTCAGCCGTTTTGCTTTTCGATTCTTATTGTGATCGATTGGGATTTGACCACTCCTGCCAGTCTTCCCTGCAGCTTGTCTCCTCACCTGCATGAGACAAATTATGCACGAGTTTAATAAATTAAAACATCAGGGAATACGCTAATAACTTCCTGATAAGTTTGTTTAAAAACTCACCCAACCACCATCAAACCCAATTTAAGGTGTCCCCGCATGAGGTACGTCGACACGGGTTGCCAGCATCCTCGCTTCTGTAGCGACTTTGCGCGCCCCTTCATCCCAATCTGGTGCTACACATAAGAACAGAGTGCGGCCATCATCACCCCCTAACGCAACGGCAAACACGCCTTCTGGGGCAGTATCGACGACTTCGAGAATCTCACCACCCTCAGCCATACGCACAGCCCGTTGATTGATTGTGTCCGCAAACCAGACCGCACCTTCAGCATCAAGCGCCAGACCATCTGGAATAATCTTGGCGGCTTCAAGTCGTTTGCCAAGATCAGGCTCATCACCCAGCTGACCAAAATCCGCAAAATCCCGACGCGGGCCTAATGTACCGTCATCCAAAATCTCGAATTGCGAGATACGGTTACCAAAAAGCTCATTCACTATCAATGTTTTTTCATCGGGTGTGATGACCATGCCATTGGGGAAACCAAGATCAGTGGCCACTGTTTGTGATGTGCCGTCAGGGCGCACCAAAATCAAATCCGCAGGCTCATAAGGTGCACCACCCATCAGATCAAAGCCAAAGTTACCGATGTAAGCATTGCCGTTGGGTGCAACCACCATATCGTTTGCATGGCCACCACACAAATTACCAATATCGGCATGCTCGACCAGCTCACCATCGGCTTGCAAACGTAAAACCTTTCGATCTTTCATCGACACAATCAGCATCTGCCCATCTGGCAACCAACCTAATCCGGATGGTTGCTGCTCAATATGCACGATTTTTCTAGCCTGACCTTCTGCATCGACACGATACACACCATAGGTGTAAAAATCGACAAACCATAACGCACCATCATGCCAACGGGGCCCTTCTAGGTACGTCAATCCATCCGCAATCACATCCAATTTTCTGGTTTTCATTTTGTCTCCTACGCTCACTACGATATTTTTAATGTCTTCCTCATCATACCGCCAAAAAGTTTATTGGCTGTCTTCAGCAATAAAAGCCTGAGGGACCCAACCAGACACCCCAAAATCACCAGTTTGCATCAAGCACCAACGCTGTCCTAGGGCAAAGCGCTCCTGTGCACTTAAGCGCTGATAAATCTCGAGCGTATAGAGCGGCACGCAAGTCACTTGACGCAAACCACGTGCATCACCTGCAATCTGACCTGTCACGGGATACTCCATCCCCGGCCCCATGCGCACATCAAGTGACTCACCAGGTTCCAGATCCACAACACGCCAAGCATCTGGCCCATGACCATCAATTTGTGCGTAAACCATTTGCATACTGAACAACATACACACAGCTATCAACCCTTTTCTTAGCCATAAAAACGCCGTCTGGTGCTTAATTTTCGAATCTGCCTTCATGAATACTCTCCCGAATCTAAATGTTTAAGTGCCTTTTAGGCGCACAAAGCACTATGATGCTGAACATCACCCTGCCGCGCAAGTGCGTGGTTTACTACAAAAAATTATTCAACATGTTTGATCCCAGTCGAGACCAAGTTCGCACCTTCTTTATTGATGCCTGGAAAAAACGCACTTCTGGACAGATTCTGACGCCCATTGAAGTGATGGCTGCTGATCTTGTCGCCATGCATCCGGAATATCACGAAGACCTTGAAGATCCAGAAGCGCTCACCCGCGAGTACTCTGTTGAAGAAGGTCGCACCAACCCGTTTTTACATTTGTCGATGCATTTAGCGATTGCTGAACAAATCTCAATCGATCACCCACCAGGCATTCGACAAGCGCACCACAAGCTGGCAAGCCGCTTTGATGAACATGAAGCCGTTCATCAAATTATGGAATGTCTGGGCGAGGTCGTCTGGGAAGCGCAGCGTTTAAACAAACCGCTGGATAACGACACGTATCTAGATTTAATTCTGCGTCGCGCTGGAACGATCTGATACGTCCGCCACGATGTACGATGAAGCTATTCATCTCTGGCAGCATTCTTCAGTAATGCATTGAAATTTCTTGAGGAACATGAACTTATGACCGAATCGAGCACACCGCAATCACAAACGCGTTTTGAGGGTTCTGAGCGCTATGTCGCCACCGATGACCTGAAACTAGCTGTCAACGCCGCACTGTCACTGCAACGCCCGCTCCTCATCAAAGGCGAACCCGGCACGGGTAAAACCATGCTCGCCGAAGAGGTTGCCGCCGCACTCGGTCGCCCACTCCTGCAGTGGCATATCAAATCGACGACAAAAGCCCACCAAGGTCTCTACGAGTACGACGCTGTCTCACGGCTGCGTGACTCTCAGCTTGGCGATGAGCGCGTTAAAGACATCAACAACTACATTGTGCAAGGCGTTCTCTGGCAGGCGTTCACACACGAGTCCCCGGTTGTCTTACTGATTGACGAAATTGATAAAGCCGACATTGAGTTTCCCAACGATTTATTGCGCGAACTCGATCAGATGGAGTTTCATGTGTATGAAACCCGTCAGACCATTCGTGCCAATCACAGACCTCTTGTAATCATCACATCGAATAACGAAAAAGATTTGCCCGATGCATTCCTGCGTCGCTGCTTCTTCCATTACATCCGTTTCCCAGACCGGGAAACTTTGCAAGAAATTGTGGCCGTTCACTATCCAAACCTGCATGGCTCAGTACTCAACGCCGCTCTGGATGCATTTTTTGCGTTGCGTGAGACACCAGGATTGAAGAAAAAGCCATCGACTTCCGAGTTTCTGGATTGGCTGCGCTTACTCATTGCTGAAGATGTCAGTGCCGAAGAAATGCAGGCTCACAACGCCACATCAGTCCCAATTCTGGCTGGTGCGCTCCTGAAAAACGAACAGGACATGCATTTACTTGAGCGATTGGCTGCAGTGACTCGTCACACCACACGTCGGTGATTCGCCATCATGTTCACGCAACTCATCAAACCGTGCACTTTAAGTGATGCCCGCATTCGCTTAGAACCTTTGAGTTTGGCGCATGAGCAAGGGCTTCGACAAGCCGCACAGGACGGAGCGCTCTGGCAATTGCGCATCACATCAGTGCCAGAGCCCGAGCAAACCCGCGCATATATTGAACAAGCCCTGGCCGGTTATCAGAACGGCCACATGCTGCCATTTGCCGTCGTGGACATAGACAGTGGGGACGTGATCGGATCAACCCGTTATCACGACATTCTGACGTCGGTCGCCCGCTTGGAAATTGGCTATACCTGGTACGCCAAACGCTGGCAACGTAGTCACGTCAACACCACGTGCAAACGATTGCTAATGACACACGCTTTTGAAACACTTGGGGCCCGTGTCGTTGGGTGGCGCACCGATAACTTTAACTTTGCGTCTCAGCGTGCCATTGAACGTTTAGGGGCAAAACGCGATGGTATTTTACGGGGCCACGCAATGCGACGTGATGGCACAATTCGTGACACAGTCATGTATAGCGTCACTGCAGGCGAATGGCCTGAAATTAAAGCTCATCTGACGGATTTACTCAATCGCCATGCTCGTTGATTTTTTTTACCACCTTCGTTCTCAAAAGCTCGCGGTCAGCGTCAAAGAGTACCTCGCGCTTCTGGAAGCACTCCAGCAGCCACTCATGGCGCCTACGCTGGAAGATTTCTACTACTTGTCGCGACTCATTCTAGTCAAAGACGAGACACTCTACGATCGTTACGATCGTGCCTTTGCGACTTATTACCGCGCCATGCAAGCCAAACTACCCAGCAAACAAATTCCGCTGGACTGGTTAGTCAAAGAAATTGAACGTCGCCTGACCGATGAGCAAAAAGCCGAAATTGAAAAACACGGCTGGGATCGGCTCATGGAAATGCTTCAGGAACGACTCGAAGAACAAAAAGAGCGACACGAAGGTGGCAATCGCTGGATCGGAACTGGTGGCACTTCACCCTTCGGTAACAGCGGCTACCACCCGGAAGGCATTCGGATTGGTGGCACCTCTGCTGGTAATCGCACAGCGATTAAAGTGTGGGATGAGCGCCAGTTTCGTGATTACGACGATCAACTCGAACTAGGCACCCGAAACTTTAAAGTGGCTCTACGCCGTTTACGACGTTTTGCGCGAGAAGGGGCGCAACTCGAGCTCGATCTGGATGACACCATTCGCAAAACGGCCAGAAACGCTGGTTACCTTGACTTGCAGATGGTGCCCGAACGCCACAACAGCGTGAAAGTTCTGATGCTGCTTGATGTCGGTGGCAGCATGGACGATCACATCGCACGCGTTGAAGAACTGTTTTCTGCAGCGAGTAGCGAATTTCGGAACTTGGAAGTGTATTACTTCCACAACTGCCCCTATGAAAACCTTTGGAAATCAAATCGTCGCCGCCATATGGAGCGCTTTGATACCTGGGACATTCTGCGCAAGTTCAACGCAGATTGGCGCGTGATTCTCGTGGGTGATGCTGCCATGAGTCCCTATGAAATTCTGCAACCCGGTGGTTCAGTCGAGCACTACAACAAAGAACCGGGTGCAGAGTGGCTTAAACGAATTACCAGTAATTGGCCTAAATCTGTTTGGCTTAACCCTGAACCGCAAGCTTCTTGGCAATATCGGCAATCAACTGCCCTTATTCGCAACATTGTCCAGGACCGAATGTATCCAGTCACCGTTTCCGGACTAGAAGACGCCATGCGTTTTCTGTCAAAATAAACATGTTGCAATCCTGTTTTAAACTACAACATACACGATGATCCGAACTAGCTAAGGAACCCTTCTCCAGCATTCGGGTCATAGTTGACTCATTCTGTCTTCTCTTTGGGAAAACTCCATGCAAGACCAAACTGCGCGTCAAACGTCGTGGTGGCTGATCAGCCTTTGCTTGATCGCACTGTTACTCAATCCTTTTACTGCTCAGGCATTGACCTTACCGCCTGATGTGGAAGAAATACGTCACTACGAAGGTATCACCGAATACAAGCTTAAAAACAATGGTTTAACCGTCCTACTCGCACCAGACGACACCAATGCATCCGTCACTGTCAACATGACGTATCTGGTCGGTGCTCGTCACGAGAACTATGGTCAGACCGGGATGGCACATTTGCTTGAGCACATGCTTTTCAAAGGAACACCCACCCTTAAAAATGCACTCGGTGAGTTTTCTAAGCGCGGCCTGCAAGCCAATGGCACAACTTGGGATGATCGCACCAACTATTTTGCAAGCTTTACAGCCAATCCCGAGACTTTAGACTGGTACATCCGCTGGCAAGCGGACGTCATGGTCAATGCCATGATTTTGCGTGAAGATCTCGACTCAGAAATGACGGTTGTGCGTAACGAGATGGAACAAAGCGAAAACAGTCCCTCGTCCATGTTGTTACAAAAAATGACATCCGCGGCATACCAATGGCATAACTACGGCAATGCCGTCATTGGTGCACGCTCAGATGTTGAAAACGTCGACATCGAACAATTGCGCGATTTTTACCGTATGTACTACCAACCCGACAATGCCGTGTTAGTCGTGGCCGGTAAATTCGATGTCCAGCAAACGTTAGACGTCATTGCCGATGCATTTTCACCGATCGCCCGCCCTGATCGTGTTTTGCCTAGGGAATACACGATTGAACCGGTTCAGGATGGTGAGCGCCGTGTCACCCTCAGACGCACAGGCGGCACACCTTTAGTGGCCACAATCTATCACATTCCTCAAGGTGCGCACCCAGACTTCGCAGCCGTTGTCATGGCGACCAATATTCTGGCAGACACGCCTTCAGGCCCCCTTTACAAAGCACTCGTGCCAACAGGTCTGGCAACCGATGTGTTCGGATCAGCATCCAACAACAAAGATCCTCACGTGGCCCTATTTGGTGCTATGTTGCCTGATGACCAAGAGCCTGAGAAGGTGCTTAACATCCTCAACACAGTCGTTGCCGATATTTCACAAAAGCCTTTCACACAGGAAGATCTGGATCGCGCAAAACAACAATGGCTCAACGGTTGGAATCAGCTTTATAGCGATATTTCTCGCGTGGGCGTGCGTCTGACCGAATACATTGCCAAAGGTGATTGGCGCTTGTTCTTTCAACAACGTGATGCGGTCAAAGCCGTTTCACTCGAACAAGTACAGTCTGCCGCAGAAAAGTATTTTGTGCCGTCCAATCGCACAGAGGGTTTATATATCCCAACTGACAAACCTGTACGAGCACCTGCTTTTGAGCCCCAAGACTTATCGGCTCTCCTGAAAGACTACGAGTCCGAGAGCATGGATGCCATTAGTCAGGCATTCGATACATCAACGGCCAACTTGGATGCACAAACCCAGCGCAAGCTCTTGAACCTGCCTAGCGGCACGATCAAGCTCGCCTTGCTTCCTAAGCCAACACGGGGTGACCGGGTCACCGCACTCATTTCAGTGCAATTCGGTGATGCTGAGACCTTGAAAGGTAAAGCCGCAGTCTCTGTTTTAACCGCAGAAACTTTAGCGTATGGCACTCAGCAATTGTCTCGCCAGGCCATCTCCGATCATCTGGACAAACTAGATTCACAAATCGCTGTGAGTGGTCGCGGCACCACGGTTGAAATGCAAATTTCAAGTCGCAAAGATACGCTCAAAGAGGCTTTGGAGCTGGCAGTCGAAATGCTCAAAACCCCCTCCTTTGAACAAGATCAATTCGACGAAGTATCAAAACGTCTCGTGACATACATCCAGAAGTCCATGTCAGAACCTGAAGCCATTGCTCAGAATGCTTTGGATCGCTATGAAAACCCATGGCCCAAAGATGATCTGCGTTATGCACCGACCTTCGAGGAATCGTTAGATCGTATTCAGCAAGTCTCGCGGGATGATCTCGTAGACTTCCATACACAGTTTTATGGTAATGGTGAGATTTCCGTTTCAGTGGTTGGTGAATTCGAGCCCGAAGTGGTTGAAAACGTCCTACAAACACAGCTCTCAGACTGGAAACGTGCACCGAAATACACACGACTTTCAGACCCATATGAGGCTGTTAAACCGCATCAATTTATTTTGGAAACACCCGACAAAGCCAATGCGTTTTATCTGGCTCGTCTGCCCATTGCCTTGCAGGACACAGACCCACATTACCCTGCCCTCGTGATGGCTAACTTCTTGCTGGGTCAATCCCACAGCTCGCGTCTTTGGACACGAATCCGCGACATCGAAGGTTTGTCCTACGGTGTGGGCAGCGCTGTACGCGCATCGGCCTTCGAACCAAGCGCTGTTTGGTCACTCTATGCCATTTATGCGCCCGAAAATCTGGCCAAATTGCGTGTCGCACTCAACGAAGAACTGGAACGTGCGCAACGTGAAGGCTTCACTGAGGAAGAGCTTGAAACCGGTAAAGTGGGTTTGCTGAATTTACGTGCACTGTCACGCACACGTGACGCGACGCTAGCCTCAATCTGGCAGAGCTACCTTGAGACAAATCGTACATTTGCATTTGCACAAGCGTTTGACGACCGTCTTCAAACCTTGACGCTCGATGAAGTCAATGACGCATTACGTCAATACCTCAAAGCTGAAGATTTGGTACAAGCCTTTGCCGGTGATTTTGCAAAATCACAAACCAAAAGCACGACACCCTAACCCCAAGTCGTTCACTTTTTGACTCGGTTACCCTGATCTCTCTCACAAAGAGGGATCAGGGTCATAAATAGGAGCCTTATGATGACAACTAAGCTATTGCAAATTGATTTTCCGACCCAAGGCCCTTTCGGACAAGACATGACTGAGGCCTTTCAGGCGCTTGCCGAAAGCATTGCAACGGAAGATGGTTTGTTGTGGAAGGTCTGGACAGAAAACGCCCAGACAAAGCGCGCTGGCGGCTGGTATGCGTTTGCAAACGAAGATGCGCTCAATCGTTATTTAGCCATGCATACAGAACGACTGACCTCGTTTGGGATTGACGGCATTCAAAGCCAAGTCTTTGATGCCAATGTGCCTTTGTCAATGACAAATCATTTTCCACTGGAATTGCTTAAGGCTTAAATTTAAGTCTTAAGCACAAGTCCTAGGTATAAAAAACGGACAGGTCACACAATCACAATCCTGTGCACTCTGTCCGCTTAATCTGTCTCGCTCGTTTAGCCTACCTAAGCGGGTGAGATAGGGCCATCTAAAGATGATTAGCTAAAAAACTCCTTGACACGATCAGTCCAAGATTTGCTTTGAGGCGTATGACGCTCGCCGCCTTCGCCCAGCGACTTCTCAAACTCACGCAAGATTTCTTTTTGTTTCTCGGTCAGACGCACAGGGGTTTCAACCTGAATATGGCAGTACAAATCACCAGGAAAGCCTGAACGCACGCCTTTGATACCTTTACTGCGCAATCTGAATGTCTTACCAGACTGCGTGCCATCCGGAATCGTAATCTCAGCTTTACCTGACAAGGTTGGGACTTGAATATCGCCACCTAATGCAGCTGTTGTGAATGGCACCGTAACCTCACAATGCAAGTCATCGCCATCGCGCTGGAAAATATCATGAGGTTTGATATTCACTTCCACAAACAAATCGCCCGGCTGCCCACCACGCACACCCGGCTCACCGTTGCCACTGGAACGGATTCGCATACCGGAATCAATCCCAGCTGGAATATTCACCTCCAGCGTTTTCTGGCGTCGAATCTGTCCTGCCCCATGGCACGCGGTACAAGGCTCTTTGATCTCTTGGCCACTGCCGTGACAAGTTGGACAAGTCTGCTGGACACTGAAAAAACCTTGCTGCATGCGCACGGCACCTGCGCCATGACATGTGCTACACGTAACTGGTGAAGTGCCGGGCTTTACGCCAGAACCGTCACAAGTTTCACAATCATCCCAACTCGGCACACGTATTTCGGTTTTGAGACCTGCGGCAGCCTGCTCCAGCGTAATATCTAGCGAATACTTTAAATCGGCACCACGGTAGGCTTGAGAAGCGCCACGGCGTCCGCCACCAAAGATCTCACTGAAAATGTCGCCAAACGCACCTGAGAAATCCGCACCACCGCCCATACCGCCTGGGCCACCCTCAACACCAGCGTGCCCATACCGGTCGTAAGCGGCGCGCGTCTGCGGGTCTGACAACACCTCATAAGCTTTTTGAACCGCTTTAAACTCTTCTTCAGCCTTGGGGTTGTCCTGATTTCGATCAGGATGCCAGCGCATAGCTTGCTTGCGGTAAGCTCTTTTGATTTCGTTATCGGAGGCTTGCTGGCTCACACCCAGCACTTCGTAAAAATCTCGATTTGACATGACGGTCTTTCAGATGGATTAAAAAGCAACGCCCGGATCCTTCCTTAGAAAGCTCCGGGCTCGCACAACTTAACAATTCAGGAATTACTTGTCGTCACGCTTGACTTCGGTAAAGTCAGCATCCACAACATCGTCATCCTGTGCAGCTTGGCCCGCATCACCTTGCGCTTGACCTTCCTGCTGTTGCATATCGGCATACATCTTTTCGCCGAGTTTCTGAGCAGCGGTTGCGAGCTTCTCAGTTTTACCATCCAACTCTTCTTTGTCGGCATTATCCTTAAGCGCTTGCTCAAGCTCTGTGATGGCAGCTTCAATCGCTTCTTTCTCTGCAGCTTCCAGCTTATCGCCGTATTCAGTCAATGACTTCTGTGTGCTGTGCACCAGCGCATCGGCTGTGTTACGACTCTGAGCCAGTTCTGCCAAGCGATGGTCTTCTGCCTGGTTCGCTTCGGCATCCTTCACCATGCGCTCGATTTCTGCTTCAGTCAGACCCGAGTTTGCCTGAATTGTGATCTTGTTCTCTTTGCCAGTGGCTTTATCTTTGGCAGAGACGTGCACAATTCCGTTCGCATCAATGTCAAACGTCACTTCAATCTGTGGTGTACCACGCGGTGCCGGTGCGATACCTTCCAAGTTGAACTCACCCAGCAGCTTGTTACCAGATGCAATTTCACGTTCACCTTGGAACACTTTAATGGTCACAGCTGGCTGATTGTCATCGGCCGTTGAGAACGTCTGTGCGTAACGTGTTGGGATCGTGGTGTTTTTAGTGATCATCTTCGTCATCACGCCACCCAGTGTTTCAATACCGAGCGACAAAGGTGTCACGTCCAACAACAACACGTCTTTACGGTCACCCGAAAGCACCGAACCTTGAATGGCAGCACCTGCGGCTACCGCTTCATCTGGGTTCACGTCTTTACGTGGCTCTTTACCAAAGAACGCTTTGACTTTCTCTTGAACCATCGGCATACGCGTCATACCACCGACCAGAATCACGTCATCAATTTCGCTGGCTTTGATACCGGCGTCTTTGATGGCAATACGGCAAGGCTCAATAGTGCGATCAATCAAATCCTCAACCAATGATTCCAACTTGGCGCGTGTGATTTTCAGGTTCAAGTGCTTTGGACCTGATGCATCGGCCGTAATATAGGGCAGGTTCAATTCGGTCTGCTGAGTTGAAGACAGTTCGATCTTGGCTTTTTCTGCGGCTTCTTTCAAGCGCTGCAGAGCCAGCACGTCTTTCGACAGATCCACACCTTGCTCTTTCTTGAACTCGTCAATCACGTAGTCAATGATGCGCTGGTCAAAGTCTTCACCACCGAGGAACGTATCACCGTTGGTCGACAGCACTTCAAACTGCTTCTCGCCGTCAACGTCTGCGATTTCGATGATGGACACGTCAAACGTACCACCACCCAAGTCATAGACCACAATCTTGCGATCGCCCTTCTCGGACTTGTCCATCCCAAAAGCCAAAGCAGCAGCCGTCGGTTCGTTGATGATGCGCTTCACATCCAAACCAGCGATACGACCTGCATCTTTGGTGGCCTGACGCTGACTGTCGTTAAAGTAAGCAGGCACTGTAATCACTGCTTCAGTGACTGGCTCACCCAGATAGTCTTCAGCCGTTTTTTTCATTTTACGCAAAACGTCTGCAGACACCTGTGCAGGCGCCATTTTCTTGCCTTGAGCCTCAACCCATGCGTCACCGTTTTCTGCTTCAACGATGGCATAAGGCATCAACTCGATGTCTTTCTGAACGGCTTTTTCGTTAAAACGACGACCGATCAAACGCTTGACTGCGTACAAAGTATTTTTAGGGTTAGTTACTGCCTGGCGTTTAGCCGGTGCACCCACCAAAATCTCACCATCGTCCTGATAGGCCACGATCGAAGGTGTTGTACGCGCACCTTCCGCGTTTTCAATAATTCTTGTCTGATCGCCATCAACAATTGAGACGCAACTGTTGGTGGTTCCCAGGTCAATTCCAATAATTTTACTCATTCGAGACTCCGTCACGTATGTGATTTCAATTCGTTAAATTCAGATAACTAGCAGATGGGGATGATTTTTCAGATTTCAAGCCCTGTTCTTCCAAATCCGCAAAAAACTTTAGCTGGCAACCGTCACCAAAGCAGGTCTGAGGACCCGATCGGTGATGAGATAGCCCTTTTGCAATACGGTCACGACAGTGTTTGAAGGCTGTTCTGCAGGCACACTGGCAATCGCTTGATGCAGATGCGGATCAAAACGGTCACCCACTTCGGGGGCGATTTCTTTTAAGTGATGGCGCTCAAAAGCCCCATTCAATTGTTTGAGTGTTGTTTCAACACCTTCAACCAAAGACTCTAGGGTCTGTTCTTTTTGCGCCAATGCAGCCTCAAGGCTGTCACGCACCGGCACTAAGCTCTCAGCAAAAGATTCAATGGCAAACTTACGTGTTTTAGCTACTTCTTCTTGCGAACGACGACGAATGTTTTCTGATTCAGCGTGCGCACGCAAAGCCATGTCTTTCGCTTCGGCCAGTTGCGCCTCTAACTCCTGAATTTGATCTGACAAAACAACGTCTTCGTCTTGCAGCAAACCATCTGCATCCTGCACCTGATCATTTTGATCAAACGCATCCTGTGGGACATTGGGATCCTGTGGTGAGTTGGCATCATGTTGCGAAGTCATTCGCGTATTCTCCAGAAAAATAGTCGATATTCAACAATATGGGGATGGGTTTTGGTATTTCAAGCGTCTAGGCAAAATGATTTTTCAGTTTTCTTTTTAGGCACACTCAGTTGGGATAGGAACACCCGGCCAGCCCTGAATATGCTGCTGAATCAACGCTGTGAGACCTTCAACCCAGAGTGGATCATCATTCAAACAAGGGATAAAGCGGAACTGCTTGCCCCCAGCGTTCAGAAAAGCATCACGACATTCGATCGCAATTTCTTCCACAGTTTCAAGACAGTCCGCCAAAAACCCAGGACAGATCACATCGACAGACGATACACCTGACTTGGCCATTTCAATTAAAGTCGGCTCGGTATAGGGCTCTAGCCATTGACTCGGACCAAAACGGCTTTGGAACGTGACGCGATAGTTTTCTTGGGCTAATCCAAGACGTTTAGCTAAAGCGTGCGCAGTGACATAACAATCTTTTTCATAGGGATCACCCAACTCCACACTGCGTTTAGGCAGTCCATGAAAGCTCATGACCAAACACTCAGGACGACCATCTTGCACCCAGCTGGTCTCAACCTTTTGTGCCATCGCCTCAATATACGGCTCAAAATCTGCAAACTGCTTAATAAAACGCATCTCGGGCTGATTGCGCTCACGACTGGCTAGGCGCGTAATCGCATCCACAGCAGTCGCCGTGGTGCTGGCTGCATATTGGGGATACAACATGACGGTAAAAATTCGCTCACAGCCTTGATCTAACAACTTCTTCCACGCGTGTTCAAGACTGGGATTGCCATAGCGCATCCCGACTTCCACCACGACCGAATACCCTTTTTCACGCAAACGTTGTGCTGCGCCTTGTGCTTGCCGACAGGTGTGCACCAACAAAGGTGAACCCTCTTCTAACCAGATACCCGCATAGCGATCAACGAGTTTGCCAGGTCGAAATGTAAGGACAGGGCCATTCAAAATAGGCCACCAGAGAAGCTTTGGAATTTCAACGACTCGGGGGTCGAGTAAAAACTCTCGCAAATAACGTCGGATCGCCGAGGCGGTCGGCTGATCTGGCGTCCCCAAATTAACAACGAGCACACCAATCGGCGCAGCTTCTACGGTATAACAGGCTCCCGAAGCGGGTTCTTGATGAAAAATTTCTGACACAACCAACCTCTAGACGGATACGACACGCCACTCAACATGAATGCGTACATCGATCCTATTTAACGTGCGATTGAATGCTGACTAAGTGCATTGGAGAGCAAACGAGACGTAATATCAACAATGGGAATCACGCGCTCATAAGCCATACGGGTTGGGCCGATGACCCCGAGCGTACCGACAATCTGACCGTTGACCCCATAAGGTGCGGTGACAACCGATAAGTCCTCAGAAGGCACCAAACTCGATTCACCACCGATATAGATTTTGACGCCCTGTGCCAAACGACTGGCATCGAGTAATCGAAGCAATTCGGTCTTTTGCTCAAACACAGAGAACGTGCGACGCAAACGTTCCAAATCAGAAGACAAATCACTCACATCCAGCAAACGACGCTCACCCGAAATGACCACCGACTGCGCATCATCAGGCTCTTGAGAACCTGCCTCGACAGCGGCGAGCATCAAGCGTGATAAGTCTTCACGCAACTGACGTAACTCTTGCTGCATGGAGTCTCGCACCTGTGCAAACTCCATGCCGCTAAAGTGGTGATTAAAGAAATTACTCGCCTGCGTGAGCTCAGCACCAGAATAGTCGCGAGACATCAACAGAATCCGGTTTTGCACATCACCATCGGGGGTCACAATAACCAACAGAATGCGACGTGGTGACAGGCTTATAAACTCAATTTGTTGAAACACTTGTGAGCGCCGTGGTGCTAATACGACACCGGCGAACTGCGTCATATTCGACAATAAGGAAGCGGCTGCAGCCACTGCTTGTGCCGGATCGGTCGAAGGCAAGCTTTCAGAAAGCGCCTCCGTAGGGCTCCATTCGAAAGGCTGCGACGCCAGCATGCTATCGACAAACAAACGATAGCCACGAGGCGTTGGAATCCGTCCGGCCGAGGTGTGTGGACTGGCGATCAACCCTGCGCTTTCCAGATCCGCCATGACATTACGAATCGTGGCGGCTGACAAATCAAAGACTTTTGAGAGCGCACGCGAGCCCACCGGCTGGCCTTCAGCGATGTATTTTTCAATGAGCGCTTTTAGTAGCGTATGTGCACGATCATCCATATCACTTCAGATTGTACCGCTCTACTCTCTATAATCACGCTAGAGACTCATTGTTACCACAAGGTTCGTATGGAAATTCGTACTGTTGCGCTGATCGGACGATATCAAGACTCAAAGCTGGCTGCGCATTTGCATGCGCTGGCACAGCAAATCGAAGCGGCTGGACGCACGATCTTGATTGAGCGTGAAACCGCTAAAAACACAGATTTAACGGCTTATCCAGTTGCCAGTTACGAAGAAATCGGATTGCGCGCCGATCTGGCGATTGTGCTGGGTGGTGATGGCACGATGCTAGCCGCGGCCCGAAACCTTGCACCAAGCGGTGTACCCGTTGCGGGAATTAACCATGGACGCTTGGGCTTTATCACCGACATTCCACTTCAACATACGAGTACCGCCATCCATAATTTACTAAGCGGACAATACGAAATCGAATCCAGACTCCTGCTAGAAGGCAAGATCATTCGGGATGGACAGTGCCTATATCAAGCCACGGCTTTAAATGATGTCGTTCTAAACCGTGCTGGGCGTGGCGGCATGATTGAAGTTCAGGCTGATGTGGATAACCACTTCATGTTTACCGTTCGAGCCGACGGTCTGATCGTCTCCAGTCCAACTGGCTCCACGGCCTACGCACTGTCCGCCATGGGGCCGATTCTCCATCCGTCTATTCGCGCGCTCCTACTCGTACCCGTTGCGCCACAAACGCTCTCCAATCGACCTATTGTGCTGCCTGATACTAGCCAGGTGACGCTCACTGTACTCGCCATGAGTCGCACCGACACGGGAGCCAGTGTGCACTTCGACATGCAAACCTGGTCTGACTTGCAATTAGGTGACCAAATCCAGGTGCAACGCGCCGAAAGTGAAGTGAAATTTATTCATCCGCACGGCTACAGTTTCTTTACCACATTGCGCAAAAAACTCGATTGGAATCGACTGCCAGCCACTGGCAACGAAGAGGAATAAGATCATGCTGCGTGAACTGTCCATACAAGACTTTGTGATAGTCCGGGAACTCACGCTGTCCTTTGAGACGGGCTTGTCAGTTCTGACAGGTGAAACGGGTGCCGGTAAATCCATTCTGGTCGATGCTCTCAGTCTCATCCTTGGTGCACGCGCAAGTACCAGTGTAATTCGACCTGGTGCATCTAAAGCCCAAGTCACCGCGGTATTTGACAGCTCACCCGAGATTAATGACTGGTTAAGCAGTCTGGATCTAGAAGGTGACGAGGTTTTAGTTTTACGTCGGGTGCTCGATGAACAAGGTAAAAGTCGGGCCTACATCAACGGCACCCCCACGACCATCAGTCAACTGCGTGAACTTGGCGAACGCCTTGTCGACATCCATGGTCAACACGCGCATCAACGACTCCTGCAACCAGACAATCAACGTGACATGATTGATGAGTTCGCGAACCTGATCGGATTGCGTGACGAGGTTTCCACCCATTGGCAGCAGTGGCAGGCAGCGCAACGTTTACTCGAGCGCGCCATGCAAGATCAGAGCCAAAACGAAGAAAAAAGAAAGAACCTCACGCAACAAATCGAGGATTTACAGCAGCTGTCCATTCAAACGGGCGAATGGCAACAAATCAGTGATGCACAAGCTCGTCTTTCCAATGGACAGGCCTTACTCGATGGTGCGCAACTGGCTCTCCAACTCATCGAAGATGAACAGAGCGGTGCTCAAAAACTCGTCGATCAAGCTTTAGGGCAACTGTCGAACTTGGTGCGCCATGACGCAAGCCTCTCGGAGTTAGTCAACTCACTGGATTCTGCCAGTATTAGCTTGCGCGAAGCTCGCTCAGACCTTTCGCGTTATCTGGATGCACTCGACCTGGATCCGGAATTTCTGGCGCAAACTGAAAGCCGTATGCGCGCTCTGTTTGATGCAGCCAGAAGACATCGTTGCGAGCCCGAAATGCTCCCAGAGCAACTTCTAACGTATCAACAGGCACTTGACGAACTCGCGCAATCACAAGATCTGGATCAACTAGAAGCACGCTTAGACGACGCACAAAAGGCGTACACCACACAGGCGACCCAACTCACCGCAGGCCGTCAAAAAGCCGCTAAAACCTTGCAAACATCAGTGACTCGGATGATTCGTGAGCTTGGCATGCCCGAAGGTCGGTTTTTAATTGAAATTGAGCCCACCACACCGGGTGCGTATGGCGCAGACCGGATTCAACTGAAAGTCGCAGGTCACGACAAAGCCACCCCTGCACCTATGAACAAAGTCGCTTCAGGGGGTGAATTGTCTCGAATTAGTCTGGCACTTTCGGTTCTAGCGAGCCAAGCCAATGCGGTTGGCACCATGATTTTTGATGAAATTGACGTAGGTGTCAGTGGCGCGGTGGCAGAAAAAATCGGTGAACTTTTACGCCAACTCGGCCAAGAGGCACAAGTTCTGTGCGTGACCCACCTACCGCAAGTCGCCAGTTGCGCGCATCACTACTTTATGGTGAGCAAACAAAAAGACGATCAGGGCGTGTACTCTGAAGTCAACGCCCTACTGACAACGCAAGCGCGTGTCGAAGCCTTGGCGCGCCTATTAGGTGGCGTTGAAATCACACAAACGACGCGTGACCATGCGTTAGAGATGCTTTCGCGCTTTAATTAAAGTCCATCTAGCTTGCACGAAGTAAATCGTGCAAGCTAGACACATACTTTTACTTCTGCTTTTGTCGCTCCTGACAAGCGGGGCATGTGCCATATAAAACCATGGCATGGCTTTCCAGCTCAAAACCGTGATCCTCGGCAATTTGATACTGTTGAGTTTCAATCACGGGATCAGAAAACTCTTCAACCAATCCACAATTGGTGCAAATCAGATGATCATGGTGTTCGCCATCATTGAGCTCAAAAACTGCTTTGATGCCGTCAAATTGACTGCGTGTCAGAATGCCAGCTTGCTCAAACTGAGTGAGCACCCGATAGACCGTTGCCAGACCAATTTCCACATTATCGTTCATCAAAAGACGATAGACATCCTCAGCACTTAAGTGCCGTTGTTCGGAGCGCCGAAACACGTCAAGAATTTTAAGCCGAGGGTACGTGGCCTTCAAACCGACGGTTTTCAGATCGCTCTGTGCGTTCTCATTGTTCACGTTCTCTCCAAGTTAATTTGGTTCAGTGTCCTTTTGCCCTATGATAACGGTTTTACGCAAATCACAATACAGAGGTGACTCGTGAGGTCTCGTCAACGCACTCCCCTGACACGAATTCTGACTGGCCTAGTTCTGGGCTGCGCCGTTCTGACGGCAGGATGTTCTTCTGACCGATGGGGTTTCCCTTACCGGACAGGCACTCAACAAGGCAACTGGATCACTGATCAGCAAGTCGGAATGCTCTTTCAGGGAATGACTCGCGAACAAGTCCGCTACGCGCTGGGTACGCCCATGTTAACGAGCGTTCTACATAGCAATCGCTGGGAATACCCCTACTTCTATGAGTATCCAAACCGGAAAACTGAGGTCAGACGTTTTAGCGTCTTCTTTGATGGCGATTTACTTTCATCATGGGAAGGCGATCCTCAACCAACCATGGAGCCCTTCCAGATTGCCAAAGAACAAGTCTGGAAATCTCAAGCCGAACAAGCTCAAGTCGAATTGGATCAAGAGCGTGTAGAAGCACCCGATGGTGAAATTGAAATCGTTCCGGGTGTTTCGTTAGGCAGTGAAGTTCTCACAAACACACCGTCTAGTGAACCCTTTGCCATACCCGGTGTACCTGACCAAAAACCGATGCCCCTCGAATGACAAAAGAGAATGAAAGAATGATCAAACTTGCTATTGTCGGTGCCAGCGGCCGTATGGGCCGCGCACTGATTGAAGCCACACTTGCACAACCCGAACATTTCACATTGGCTGCAGCCCTTGAACACGCAGGCAATCCAGCCTTAGGTCAGGATGCTGGTGCTTTTCTGGGTATCCAAACAGGTGTCATCCTGACAGACAATTTGGACAATCTATCTGCAGCCGATTGCCTCATTGACTTCACTCGTCCTGAAGGCACTTTAAACCATCTGGATGCTTGCCTGACCCATAAAGTCAACATGATTATCGGCACCACAGGTTTTGATGAAGCGGGTAAGCAGCGAATTCAAGACGCCGCAAAATCAATCGGTATTGTCTTTGCACCCAACATGAGTGTGGGTGTAAACGTACTCTTTAAATTGTTGGATGTGGCCGCCAGAATTTTAGACAGTGGCTACGATGTAGAAATCTTTGAAGCACACCACAAGCACAAAGTGGATGCACCATCCGGAACCGCCTTGGGTATGGGTGAAGTGATTGCTAACGCTTGGGGCAAGCCATTGAATGACATCGCAACTTGGGCTAGAGAAGGTCATACCGGTGAACGCGAAGACGGCACCATCGGGTTTTCTGTGGTGCGCGGTGGTGACATCGTGGGAGATCACACAGCCTTCTTTTGCGGTACTGGTGAACGTATTGAAATCACTCACAAATCCAGTAGCCGTGCGACTTACGCACAAGGCAGTTTGCGTGCCGCACGCTTTCTGGGTGACAAGACCACCGGCTTTTACACCATGCAGGACGTGTTAGGTTTGTCCTAAATTCAGCTCTCAGGCCCAGTTGACGGGTTCTTGCTCCAACGTCACCCCAAAACGGGCCTGAACATCTGCACGAATCTTTTGTGCAATCGCCACAACATCAGAAGCACTTGCATGGCCCGTATTGGTTAAGACCAAAGCCTGGTTTTGATGAACACGCACAGTTCCAAGCGCACGCCCCTTCCAGCCACATTGATCGATGAGCCAGCCAGCCGCTAATTTGTACTCTCCGGAAGGCTGCTCATACGCCACAAGTTGTGGGTTGCTGCTGAGCAAACTTTCATATTGCGCAGCACTCACAATTGGATTCTTAAAAAAACTACCCGCATTCGGTATTTGAGACGGATCAGGCAACTTGCGACGGCGAATATCAATCACTGCTTGAAGAATATCCTTCGAACGCACCTGCGTCTCTTCACCCTGTGAACTCAAAACCTCGCGACGTAATTCCGGGTAATTCAAACAGGGTTGCCAATCCACAGGTAGCGCAAAACGCACAGATGCAATCACCCACTGTTGTCCTTGAGGCGTTTTAAACACACTATCTCGGTAGGAAAACTGGCATTCATCTCTGGTCAAACGCCGAAATACAGCTTGCTCAATATCCCAGATTTCAACACTGTCAATAAATTGAGCCACTTCCAGACCATAAGCGCCAATATTCTGAACGGGAGCGGCACCAACCGTCCCCGGAATCAAAGCCAAGTTCTCTAAACCCGGCCAACCTTGTTGTTCAGCATAGAGCACCCAATCGTGCCATACCTCACCAGCGACTACATCGATGTAGTGATGTGCAGCTTGCTCACCCAAATAATGCACATCTTGTTGACGCATCAAGACCACCAAACCGCCGAGCTGGTTCGGCAAGATCAAATTCGACCCACCGCCCACAATATAGACTGGTGACAGCTGCTGCGCATACTCAGAAATCAGTGCAAAATCAGCACGTTCTTCAATCAGAAGCGCATTGCAAGCCAGGCTTTTAAGGGCAAAGGTATTTGGGATAGAAACCGAGTGACGCAGGGGCTTGTTGTGAATTTGCGGCAAATTTTCTGTCGAATTGGACATTAGAAATAATTTTGTGTTAAAGTTACGTTCTTCGCAGTTGATGTTACTCTTTTTTTGGTTGTGTTGCGAAAACGGCGGCCACAAAAATAAAGCTTGTAACAAATCTAGAAAATAGGTTATACTGTCGAGTGTTACGCGGGAATAGCTCAGTTGGTAGAGCGCAACCTTGCCAAGGTTGAGGTCGCGAGTTCGAGACTCGTTTCCCGCTCCAAGTTATGATCTACAGACTTCCACCGACGTCTGTAAGTCGTTGAAAAGAGGGGCTTCGGCCCCTTTTTTCATTCCAGCGAGCGCCACGGAAATCCACCCACAGCCAGCCTTTTTTAGGCGCCAATCTGGGCACAGGAATACGGGTGAGGCGGCTTCCGGATAGTTGCTGGAGCTGAGCGGGAACCATGACGAGCATAGGGCCTAAGTCATCACTTAGGAGCCTCGAAATGGCACTCTCTGATCTGATCGTCCGGCAGGCCAAGACCGCCGGCAAACGCTACACCCTCTACGACAACGATTGCCTGAGCCTGATGGTCTCTGCCGCAGGCGGCAAGTCATGGATCTTCCGTTACTGCTGGCTGGGCAAGCAAAAGCACATGTCCCTGGGCAGCTATCCCGCCCTCAGCCTGCGCGAGGCCCGCGCCGAGCGGGACAAGGCCCAGGTTCTACTCGCCAAGGGCATTGATCCCCAAATCGAACACGACCAGCGGCGACACGCCGCCAAGCTGGCAGGGGAATACACCTTCAAGAACGTCTTCGATGCCTGGGTCGAGCATCGCCGCAAGGAACTCAAGGAAGGCCGTCAAAGCACGCTTTCGCAGATCCTGCGCATCTTCAACAAGGACGTGCTGCCCACCCTGGGAAAGATGTCGATCTACGACATCCGCCGACCCCAACTCCTGGGCGTGCTGGCGGCGATCGAGAAACGCAAGGCTTTCACCACCGCCGAGAAGGTTCGCACCTGGTTCAACCAGATGTTCCGCTATGCTCTGGTTGTCGCCGAGGGACTGGAAATCAACCCGGCCGCGGACCTGGACGTGGTGGCCGAACCCAAGCCTCCAGTGGCCCATAACCCCTATCTCCACTTGCCCGAGCTACCCGAGTTCCTTCAGAAGCTGCGGCGCTACAACCCCCGCGGCTACCAAACTCAGCTTGGCGTCCGGCTGCTGTTCCTGACGGGGGTGCGCACGGGCGAGCTGCGGCTGGCTGAGCCTGAGCAATTCGACCTCGACCGCGGCATATGGATTATTCCGCCGCAGATCGTCAAACAGCTTCAGGACGAGATGCGCAAGGCCGGCAAGCGCCCCCAGGACGTACCCGCCCTACATCGTGCCCCTGTCTGTGCAGGCCCTCGAAGTCGTGCACTACCTGCTGGGTGTGATGCGGCCAGCACAGAAGTACCTGCTGGCGCACCGCAGCGAACTCAAGAAGCGCATCAGCGAGAACACCCTCAACAAGGCCTTGCAGTTCATGGGCTACGAGGGGCGCCTGACCGGCCACGGCATCCGCGGCACCATTTCGACCGCACTCAACGAGATCGGATACCCGAAGATTTGGGTGGACGCACAGCTTTCGCACTCCGATCCCAACAGGGTCAGCTCGGCCTACAACCACGCCAAGTACGTGGAGCCACGACGTCGCATGATGCAGGACTGGGCCGACCGCCTCGACCTGCTTGAACAGGTCGAAGTGGAAGCCGCGAGCGCTCACCTGACCATTCGTATCGACGGGGTGCCGGCGATGGTAGAAGTGAAGGAAGTGGTGGGCTCGGTCCCCATGATGGCCGAGCCTGCTGTCCCTGGTGTGCCGCCCGTGGTAGCCACGCCCATCGTTGTGACGCCGAACAGCGGCGGAATCACGTTCCAGCGGCTGTCGCAGGTGCCGCCGGCTCCGGTGCATGCCCCGGAGCCAGAAGTGTCCGCCATCCAGCGCGAGCGAGAGGAAATACTCACCATCCATGAGTCGCCGAACAATCTGCCGGTCCCGCTGTTCGGCAAACTGGCCGGGAAGTCCAAAGACCAGATCAACCGCGAGCTGAAAGCCGGCAAGCTGCTGGCTATCAGTCTGGGCAACCGGGGGCAGCGGGTTCCCGATTGGCAACTTGTGCCGCTCAAGCATAAGCTGGCCCAAGCGCTCATGAAACAGTGTCCACACGCGGATCCTTGGGGCCTATACCGGCTGCTGACCCAGCCGGATCCTGATCTGGGTGATCGCGCAGCCATTGATGCAGTGACGCCAACCAACGTGCCTGCGGTCATCCGGATCATCATGGGCGACTACCAACACCAAGCCGATGTGCCCGGGGCCGTTGTCCCGCCGACCATTCCCGAGGATGTACGGCAGCGCGTCCATAGGCTTATGAATAGCGCAGTGGTGCTTGAGGAGGTCTAGTCACCACATTTCGGCGTATGACCGGAATGAAATTCCCGGTCATACGGATACAATCACCTTGAGCCTGCTCCGGCAATTTGTAGCGCTCTACGTTCAAAGCGCTCGGCAACTGGGTTGGTTTTCCTGTAAGGTCGCTGTAGGTACGTTCCAATCCGATAGGGGCCATCGCTCAGCGGTCGCATGGCAATCCCCCATCCATGAGCGCGCTCGATGCGTGATTGCGCGGATACCCCGATACCATAGCCGGCTGCAACCCATAGCGCCATCATCTCGAAAGAGGTTACCTGCTCGATGCTCTTCTCGTCTGCCGGCAGGAGGGAGGTTAGCCTTTCAGCCAGCAGGGAACAGGCCTCTGCCTGCCAGCGATAGACGAGATAGCCTTGGAGGTCGGCAATGGTCAGCATTGCCTGGCCGGATAAATAGAACTGTGGCGACATGGCGACAGCCATGTTCTCCTTCCACAAGAGCTGCGTTTTGAGGGTCGGGTCGCTATGCCCTTGAAGCGTCAACCCAACGTCGTAGCGATCCGCAAGAAGCCCATCAAGAAGGACGTCGCTTGCAACCTCGAAAAACGTGAGGGAGATGTCTGGCTCCTCTGCACGTTGCCGCGCGAGAAGCATCGAGAATTGTGATGACGGTACGCCCGGTGCTACGTAAGCAATGGTATGGACGCCCCTACCTAAGGCTACGGCATCAAAGTGCCTTACAGTGAGGGTGTTATCTATCACAATTGCTCAGGAGGGCGTCCACCATGAAGATTACGACAATTGGCCTTGATTTGGCAAACACCAGGGGGTCACATAAATCAACTAGATGATTTCCTATTTCCTGGAATGGGATTTGTTTGTGGATCAGTAATTCGTGTCTGGCGGGCACAGCGACCATCAGCGGATCTCTCCAAATTGGTTCAGCCACAATACCCTCTCCGACCTCCGCTGTATGCGCGAAACCAATCGCAAAATCTCCTGACCGCAACCCACGCAATTGTTCCGACAAAGGAACTTCACACAATCGAATCTCGACGTCCGGCTCTTCTGCCCGGCAGCGTGCTAGAAACTCCGATAGTCGAAGATCGATCGCTCCATCAGATATCGCAATACGCAAACTGCCTCGCAAGCTGGTGTCAAGGCCAAATAGAAATGTCCGGTTTTCTCCCAAGTAGAAATGTCCGCTTTTGAGTGTATCCCAGATCAACGATAACAGGCTGAGTTCTGTTTTATAGCATTTTGTTGTTTGCTTTTCTGAGATGAATTACATCAAGGTGTGATCAATGCCGTTGATGAGGACAGTTATCCACGGCGCCGCCGCCGTCGACCAGGCGGCCATTGCCTCGCTGCCCTGCTCGCACAAGGTCTACGTCACAGGTTCACGCCCTGACATCCGCGTGCCGTTCCGTGAAATCCATCAGGATGACACACCGACCCTGTTCGGCGGCGAGACCAACCCGCCGCTGACGGTCTACGACACCAGCGGCCCCTACACCGACCCCGACGCGACGATCGACATCCGCAAGGGTCTTCTGGACGCACCGCGCCTGCCCTGGATCCTGGAGCGCGGCGACACCGAGGAGCTGGCCGATCTGAGCAGCCAGTACGGCCGCGCACGGCAGTCCGACACCGAACTGGACGCGCTGCGGTTTGCGCGCACCCGGCCGGCGCGCCGTGCGCGTGCCGGCGCGAACGTGACGCAGATGCACTACGCGCGCAAAGGCATCGTCACCCCCGAAATGGAGTTCGTTGCGATCCGCGAAAACATGCGCCGCGAGCAGTACATCGAAAGCCTGCGCAGCGCGGGGCCGGAGGGCGCGCGGCTGGTCGAGCGCCTCACGCGCCAGCACCCCGGCCAGTCCTTCGGCGCAGCCATTCCACAGGCCGTGACGCCCGAGTTCGTGCGCGACGAGGTGGCACGCGGACGCGCCATCATCCCTGCCAACATCAACCACCCGGAAGTCGAGCCCATGGCCATCGGCCGCAACTTCCTGGTCAAGGTCAACGCCAATATCGGCAATTCGGCGATCCGTTCGGACATCAGCGAAGAGGTCGAAAAAATGACTTGGGCCATTCGCTGGGGCGGCGACACCGTGATGGACCTATCCACGGGCAAGAACATCCACGAGACGCGCGAATGGATCATCCGCAACGCGCCGGTGCCCATTGGCACGGTGCCCATCTACCAAGCGCTGGAAAAGGTTGGAGGCGTTGCCGAAGATTTGAGTTGGGAAATCTTCCGCGACACCTTGATCGAGCAGGCCGAGCAGGGCGTGGACTATTTCACCATCCACGCCGGCGTGCGCCTGCCCTTCGTTCCCATGACCGCCAGCCGCATGACTGGCATCGTTTCGCGCGGCGGCTCCATCATGGCCAAATGGTGTTTGGCGCACCACAAGGAAAGCTTTCTGTACGAGCACTTCGAGGACATCTGCGAGATCATGAAGGCTTACGACGTCAGCTTTTCGCTCGGTGACGGCCTGCGCCCGGGCTCGGGCTACGACGCCAACGACGAAGCCCAGTTCGCCGAGCTGCGCACACTGGGCGAGTTGACCCAGGTGGCCTGGAAGCATGACGTACAGGTGATGATCGAAGGCCCCGGCCACGTGCCCATGCACCTGATCCGCGAGAACATGGAGATGCAGCTCAAGCACTGCGACGAAGCGCCGTTCTACACCTTGGGGCCGCTGACCACCGACATTGCGCCGGGCTACGACCACATCACCTCGGGCATTGGCGCGGCGCTGATCGGCTGGTACGGCACGGCCATGCTGTGCTACGTGACTCCCAAGGAACATCTTGGCCTGCCCAACAAGCAGGATGTCAAGGACGGCATCATCACCTACAAGATCGCCGCGCACGCCGCCGACCTGGCCAAGGGCCATCCCGGCGCCGCGATTCGCGACAACGCCCTGTCCAAGGCGCGCTTCGAATTCCGTTGGGAAGATCAATTCAACCTTGGTTTGGATCCGGACACGGCGCGCGCCTTCCACGATGAGACCCTGCCCAAGGACTCGATGAAGGTGGCGCATTTTTGCTCCATGTGCGGGCCCAAGTTCTGCAGCATGAAGATCTCGCAGGACGTGCGCGACTACGCCAGCGAGCACGGCCTGGACGAGGCCGCTGCGATCGAGCAAGGCATGGCGGCCAAGTCGGCGGAGTTCATCTTGCAAGGAGCAAAAATTTATCAAAAAGTATGACCTGCATGCTGACCATCTGGTTGAAGCATAGTCACGGTATGTCAACCATGCCGGGGATTCGCTGATGTCGCGTAGATTGTTTTGGCCTGTGATCGTCAGCTTGCTTGTGGCCTGTGTCTTAGTATGGCTCTCAGTCCAAAAAATACGTGGGCCCATCCTGGCAAGCTATGAAATTGTCGAGCGTCCCTTGGTACAAGCGGTAGTCGCAACTGGCCGTGTGGCAACAGTGTCACGGGCACAGATCGGCAGCTCTGTGACCGGCGTGGTGGTCGAGCGGCGTGTGCGTGAAGGAGACATGGTGCAGTCAGGCGACATCCTTGCGGTATTGCGCGCCGATGACCTTGAGGCCATGTTGCGGGAAGCAAGCTCAGCATTGACGGCGCTGCACGAATCGACGCGACCACAGGCGCAAGCTGCCTTGCGTGAAGCGCAGGCACGGCTTGCTCAAGCCAGTCGTGAAGTCGAGCGCCGTCGGGTGCTGTCTAAGCAGCGGGCCATCGCGCACGAGGAAATGGAGCAGGCACTGCAGGCTGAGATCGCGGCACGCACCGCGGCAGAGCGCGCGCGATTGGCTGTGTATTCGCTGGAGGAAGGCCGCGCCGACGAAGCCGCCGCGCGCGTCCGCGTTGCCAGTGCCGAGGCCCAACTGGCTAAAACCGTGATTCGCGCGCAAGTGGCTGGCACGGTGCTTACCCGCAATGTAGAGCCCGGCGATCTGGTCCAGCCCGGCCGTGTCCTGTTTGAGATTGCGCGCCATGGCGGCACTGAGCTGTTGGTGCCCGTGGACGAGAAAAACCTCGAAGTGCTGGCTTTGGGGCAACCTCAATACAGGGCGCCACGCCGTTGACCAAAACGAAGCACAAGCGACTATGGAACTGATCAACCACATGGAATTACTACGGACGGCCGCAGGATCTAAACGTGCACTTGAACGCCTTGATCAGGCTTGGTTTAAGCAAGAAAGCACATCAAAAACCACTAATCTGGCTGCCGCAAGCGCCACCTTCATATCGACGCTGATTAGTGTTTTTCCATTGGGTGGAGTCGCACTTTGGATATCCTATACAACGCAAGAGTCCTCAACCACGATATTGGCACTATTGATTTTAACGATCCGAGCCGGCGCACCTTTGGGAGATCTGGTTTTTGCAGCACTGGGATTGAATGATCTGCGCGGGATCATGCATGACTATCGACAGATCACGAATGCACCGACATTACCGGAACCCAATCACAAAGAGGCGATGCAGCCCAAAAATTATGATCTATCACTACAGCAAATTGAAATCACTCATGCCCACAAAACAATAAACGCGCGAATTCTGTCAGGTGAAAAAGTACAGATTGCGGGACCAAGTGGCAGCGGAAAAAGCACATTACTCAGTTTTCTCATGCGATTTGATGATCCAAAAAAGGTCGCATTTTACTGGGCGAGGTACCACTACCATGTCTACGTTACGCCGATCTGTCCGCAAATATCGCTTATGCGCCACAGGAAGCAGCGGTACTAACCGGTACGCTGGCAGACAATATTCGCCTTGGCGATCCGAATGTTTCAGACGAAACGATTGAACGCATCGCACGTCAAGTTGAATTAGGGGTCGTACTAGACCGATCACCGCAGGGCATTCAAGCACTGATCGTTGGCGCAATTGCCATGTTAGAAAACGCCGTTGTACTACCCAGACTCACTGGGGTCCTGGATATTTCAAGCTTAGCTGCAGCGCATGAATACGAGATCCCACAGCCTTGTACGCAAATCAATCGCTGGTTATCTGAAATAGAAGCGTTCATGACTGCAAAAAAAGATTTTGTGCTGATCTACGAACAGTTGCCGTGCGCTGTTGAGTCAACCAACGTGATCGGACACAGCAAAACGACACAATGGCTAAGCGCGCATCGAGAAAGTTTTAATGCGCATTGTCATAGCATCATTTTTAGGTGTGACAGCAGCTGTGCAAAACAAACATTACAGCACACACTCGAATCGTTAGAAAAAATCTACTGTGTGCCGGTTCGCATAGCCTGTACCCCAGATGAAGTCGCTACGCAAACAGAACAATTAAAGACAATAAGCGTGCCAATCAATCCACTTTCCTGAGTTCCAACTTTTGACTCTACAATCCATTAGTCGGCACAAACTCAGTTCGATACAGAAATCAAATCTCTCAGAAATTGCCATAGAGCTAAAATAAACCACCATGGCGCACCAATCTTCTGAACACAACGGAAATAGCGCATCACAATGGATTCTCTAACCCAAATCGTACTAGGTGCTTCAGTCACCGTGGCAGTCATGCAGCGGCGTACAGCTGTCTGGAAAGCAGCCGTCTGGGGTGGCATTGCAGGTACATTGCCTGATCTGGATGTCTTTTTGTCTCACGGCGATCCCATCCTGAACATGGTGCTGCACCGTGCAGAAAGCCACGCCTTATTTTGGCTGACGCTATTTTCTATTCCATTTGCTTGGTTAGTGGCCAGAATCCATAGAGAACAAGCTCAGCAAGGCTGGTGGTGGCTGGCCTTATGGCTTGCGCTCGTCACACACCCCTTGTTAGATTTATTTACGGTATACGGCACTCAACTTGGATTGCCTTTTACTGATTATCCCTTCGCATTGAACAGCGTTTTTATCATTGACCCAGCCGTCACCCTGCCATGGCTGATCGGCCTAATCATCGTTTTAATGCGCCGAGGCGACCCCAAGGGACAAACAGCCAATCTCGTGGGACTATCCGTAGGCGTTGCAGTGTTATTCATCGGTCTTGGCTTACAGACATACGTTGAACGTCATGCGCTAAAAAGCCTCGCTCAGCAAGGAGTCAAACCTGATCGAATTTTAGTGACGCCCGCACCACTCTCCATGTTGCTCTGGCGCGTTGTTGCCATGGATGAAAAACACTATTACGAAGGCTTTTATGGTCTGCGTGATCAGTCAGAACCTATGGCATTTGAAGAATTTAATCGTGGCGCAGAATATGAATCAGCAATAGCCCAGATCGATGGCGCACAACGCATTCGACGTTTTAGTCACGGTTTTTACAAATTGCATGAAACCCAACAAGGGCGACTCGTCATCACCGATTTGCGCATGGGGCTAGAGCCAAATTACAACTTTTCTTTTGCGGTGGCTGAGCGTGGCTCACCCTTTCAAGCTCTGCCAACCCCACAAGCAGTTGGACGACAAGGTGATATTAGTGCCATGTTCACTTGGTTAAAGCAACGCATCCGTGGAGAGTTAATTCCCCCACCCCGTTAAGCACAAGCAAGATTTAAGCATCCGATTGCGCTTTCTCTTTGATTGATCTTGATTGGAAATAATCTGTCTGACAATTATTTTAACACGAACAATCTCTTCAAGATACATTCGCAACCACGATATCACCTGAACTTTGACCATAAAGCACGGTCTACATCGGGTTGCGAACCTCGCCTGATTAACTTTAGGGGCTAAGTATGAAGCACCACAACCAAGGGAAGGAATTCTGATGAATCCGCGCATGCCCGTTCTATTTCTGGGTCACGGCAACCCCATGAATGCCATCACTAACAAACCGTGGTCACAGACTTGGGTTGAGCTCGGTAAACAACGACCACAGCCTCATGCCATTTTGGCGATCTCTGCGCACTGGTACACCGCTGGAACCGCCGTCACGGCCATGCAAGCGCCTCGCACCATTCATGATTTTTACGGCTTTCCACAGGCACTCTTGAATGTTCAGTATCCCGCACCCGGTGATCCTGAACTATCAGTCAGAATACAAACGTTATTAAACCCCCTGCCTATTCACGCCGATCATGACTGGGGTTTAGATCATGGCACTTGGTCTATTCTGCGTCACATGTTTCCTGATGCAAACATTCCTGTTGTGCAATTAAGCATCGACCGCACCCAGCCGCCGGCGTTTCACTATGAGCTTGGGCAACAACTGCAAACACTACGCGATGAAGGGGTTTTAATAATTGGTAGCGGCAACATCATTCACAACTTACAGGCCTATCAGTGGAAAGACGCGACCGCCCAACCCTACGATTGGGCACAACGTTTTCAAAATAACATCACCACTCTGATTGAGCGTCGAGAGCACGATCATCTAATCAACTATCCCGCGCTGGGTCAAGACGCCATGTTATCGGTTCCGACCCCAGAGCATTATCTGCCACTGCTCTACATACTGGGCGCAAGCACAACCGAAGACATCATTAGTTTCCATAACGCAGACATCACGGGCGGCTCGATTTCCATGTTGTCTGTCATGTTTGGCAATGGCGCTTAAAACTGTGGGGACAGTTCTTGATACAAATATCAAAGTCGTGTTGCCACGTCAACGCCTGAGCAAATCCATCCGCTAGGCTATCGATGAGCTTGCGTACCGCGGCCCGTTGACCACTACGGCTCGCATACGCAATCTGAATCACGCCAGGCGGTGGTGCCCAGTCAGGTAAAACCATCTTCAAACGACCACGGGCAAGTACATCGTGCAACATCAACCGTGGCAACACCGCACAACCCACGGCGTCTAACGCTGCATGAAATAGCACATTCATATCGTCGGCAACCAATCGCGGTTCATGCGGGAAATCGATCTGTCTGCCATCGGTATGTCGTAAACACCAAACACGTGTCTCAGGAGAGTTACCCAAACCCAGTGTCGGCAAGACGTTCAAATCATCCGGTGTCGATAACATCGGAAAATCTACCAGCAACTCAGGTGCTGCTACCAGCACGTGTTCACTGGGGGCGAGTTGACGGACGATCTCATCTTGCGTAAGTACCGCATCAGGTGACCGAACCCGCAACACAAGATCCACACCGTCTTGCCAGACATCCACGTTTCGGTTGGTCGCTTCAATCTGCAACTGAACTTGGGGATACTCTTTCACAAATTGATTGAGTAGTTTGCCAACGACCGCATAAAGCAACGCCGGTGCGCACGCGATCCGAACAAATCCCCGCGGCTCATGGGTTTGCTCATGCGCCAGTGCTCGAACCGCTTCGGCCTCTGCCAACATCGCATGTGCATGCTGACGGATTTGCTCACCTACCGGTGTCAGCGAAAAACGACGGGTACTACGCTGAGCCAAGCGCACACCCAATCGAGCCTCTAAATCAGCGACGCGCCGACTCAGTTTCGATTTAGGAATTTCAGTCGCTCGTTCTGCTGGCGCGAAACCGCCATGCTTAGCTACCAATGCAAAGTACGCCAAGTCATCCAGATGTTGCATCGCAAACTCATTCAAAATCGCACCAAAGACCATCATCCTATATTCAGGACAGTCTAAGTAATTGTCGACTTTTTTGATTAATTGCACATCAAATAGTATGGTAAACACATGCTATATGATTTTTTAAATTGTTAGAGTGACCACAGGAGATTCAATATGCAAGGACTAGATCAAAAACGCGTTTTTCTGATTACTGGGGGTGCGGGTGGCATCGGCCGGGCAACTGCTACTGCACTTGGGCAAGCAGGTTCTCGTGTCATCATTACCGATGTAGATCATGTGGCCGGTGAAGCGGCTGCAACTGAAATTAGCAAGCAAACGGGCGCTGAGGTTCGTTTTATAAATCTAGACGTCACCGATGAGGTCCAAGTCAACGAAGTTGCTGAACAGCTCGAGAAAGAAGGTTGGCCCGTCTACGGCGTTATGGCCAATGCCGGTATTGCCCCCACATCTTCAGCCGTGGATTATCCCGCCTCACTCTGGCGTCAAACAGTCGACATCAACTTGAATGGTGTATTCTGGACGGCGCAGGCGTTTGGTCGACGCATGCTTGAACGCGGTGAAGGCGTGGTCTTAATCACCGCATCGATTGCAGCATTTGGCGTCGTTTCACCCGAAACACACGCAGCTTATGGCGCGACTAAAGCGGCAGTCGCTCATCTGGCAGAACTTCTCGGCGTTGAATGGGCCAAGCAAGGTGTGCGTGTAAACGCTGTAGCACCAGGCTATACCGCCACTCCCATCCTCGACAAACTGAAAGAAGAAGCGCCCGATGTTTATGATCAGTGGCTCGCGCGCATTCCAATGGGGCGTTTAAATACGCCCGAAGAGATTGCCAATTCAGCTGCATTTTTGTTTTCTGATCTGGCTAGCGGCATCACGGCCACTGTTTTACATGTCGACGGTGGTTATTCAGCCAGATAATTACGTCACATCACGCCACATCAAACCTCAGGCATAACGATCTGTTTTTCTGAGCATTATTTTCTCCTGACTGAGAACCGCAGTCGATTTACAGCGATTCAGTAACCATGAGAATCATTGTATATTTGATGCCAATTCATCACTAGATCTTATATATTGCTATCACTGTCCTATAAATGAAACGATGTCTATAAACCTGTATTGAGCAGCGGGCAACGGAATACCTAGCCTGCGCGGGTACTGGTGTGAACGCTACAATACGGTCCTAAACTATGCCGCTAAGCGGAACCACTCAGAGTACGGTCGAACTTCGATTATTTTTAATTACCGACTGTATCATCGACGATGGTCGATGATACGTCTTCTTTTCTGTGAGAATTTCACAAAGCATGGATACCTTATTGTTGTTATTGATGGTCCTTGTGATCTTTCATTCTCTGAGAGTTCGCTACCAGCGCATGCACGTCATGATTCTGGCCAAGCATCTGTCCGCCTTTCAGATTGAAAAACACATGGAATCGCTCACACAAGGTTATGCTCGTGCCATTGCCGACGAAAGCGAAACGCGTCAAATACAAATTCTGGAAACTTACGAACAAACTGAACGTGCCATTTCCAGCCAAGTACAAGCACTGGCCAATAGTTTCCGGCAAGAGCCCGAACAAAACGCTGCATTTCCGGCAACAGCCTTTTGTATTCCATACGCCGAACGCTTTCTACCGGCACTGACCCGAGACTTTCGGGCGTTGCTCGCTATACATGCAGCTGGCTTCAAAACCGTCGTCGACAATGACAATCAGTGGTCGAGCAAAGATCGGGCGTTTCATCTGTCCGCAGAGCTTTACCTCTTTCAACACAGCTGCCACTGGTATTGCAAATCCCGTAACGTGGCCAATGCACGCCTTATGATGCGCCACCAGGTTAGTCACCAGAAAGTACTCGACTCGGTGTCACCTGCGACACGCACTGCTTATCTGAAATGGCTTAAAGGCTAATCCCCACCAAAACAAACACGCCATCTATCAAGCGTCCCCATGGCATTTGAGGGTATTGCAGCCAACAATACATAAATTTCTATAATGTTCGAAAGCTATATAACATTATTCAATCAATGTCATAGGCAGGCGCTGACGCATTCGGTCTAGACGACCCCTGCCTGACAAAGGAGCGCGCCATGTCACAAACACTTCAAACCGATGTCGTCATTATCGGAGCCGGCACCGCAGGTTCCTACGCCATGCGTGAAGTCCGCAAAGCCAAGCGCAACTATCTTCTGGTTGATCACGGCCCATTGGGGACTGTTTGTGCGCGCGTGGGTTGCATGCCGTCCAAAGTGGCTTTACATGCTGGCGCACAATGGCAAGCGGCAACCACCGTTGACGCAATCGGTGGGCATGGCGCCTCCAATCTGACATTAGATCGCGACCAAACTTGGCAATTTTTGCGCCAGCAACGTGATGGATTCGCCAATCCAACCGCATCCAGAATTCGTCAAAGTGCAGGGGAACATCTCATTATGGGACGTGCCCAGCTTTTATCGTCCACCAAAGTTTTAGTGGAGTTGAACGATGGTGGCACTGTCGAGATTGACACAAAAGCAATCGTGATTGCCAACGGCTCAACATCCATCGTCCCCAAATGGTTGGACAGTGTACGTTCACGCGTCATTACAACCGATGAACTGTTTGAACTCAAGCAGCTTCCTGAATCTCTCGGTATTTTAGGTTTAGGAGCGATTGGGCTTGAAATGGGTTTGGCGATGTCTCGCTTAGGCATCCAAGTCACAGGAGCCGATATCGCTAGCACTATCGGTGGCATGCAAGACCCTGAAGTCGCCAATCGCGCCATTGAGCGCTTTAGCCAAGAATTTGCGATTTGGCTACAAACCGAGCCCAAACTCAGTCTTGAAGAAGACGGCATTTTGATGCAAGCATCCGATGGGCGGCAAGCCAAAGTCGATTTATTACTGGCAGCATTAGGTCGACGTCCTAACGTTGACACCTTGAATCTGGAACAAGCTGGCATTGAGCTCGATGCCAGAGGTATACCAGTCTTTAATCGTCACACGATGCAAGTTGGCCAGTTGCCCATCTTTATTGCAGGCGATGTCAACAACGATGTTCCACTCATGCATGAAGCAGGCGATGAAGGCCAAATTGCAGGCTTTAACGCCGCCAGAATGGCCGCAGACCCTGCACAAGCTCCACTGGCCTTTCAACGTAAAACACCGATTGGTATCGCGTTTACGGATCCTGATTTGATTTCTGTTGGCCAAAACTTCGCACAACTCAAGTCTGATGACATCGTTGTGGGACAAGCGCAAGCGCAAGGTAACGGTCGTAGCCGTGTTTTTGGTGAAACGGCCGGATTACTGCATATTTACGCCAATTAAAACAATGGTCAAGTTCTAGGTGCCACCATGATTGGTGTGCGTGCCGAACATTTAGCGCATACGCTCGCCATGAGTATCGAACGACGTGAAACTGTCGCCAGTTTGTTAGAAGTGCCTTACTACCATCCCGTGGTTGAAGAAATGCTGCAAAGCGCTTTACTTGATGCAGCTAAAAAACTTGAAATCAGGAGTGACCACCCCTTGGGGCTACGCTTGCTGGGTTAAGCCAATCAAGGACACACCATCCAAATGCAAACAATCAGGTGGTGTGTCTCTCATCACGATTTAATGCTTGATTCATAGGTAGATTCACGCTACAATCGTCTTTTCGCCCGGATTTAGCGGCGAAATGTGATCCTGGCTCACAATTTATTGTTGATCGCCATCAAGATCTTTCACCACAATTGCAGTTCCATTCATAAATGGTTTTGCAATCATGTCGGCGCAATGGCAGAGTGGTTATGCAGCGGACTGCAAATCCGTGTACGTCGGTTCGATTCCGGCTTGCGCCTCCAAACAAATAGCAGCAGACACTTGCTTCACGCTCAATTTAAAGAGCTAGGAATTGCGTGCCTGATCGGTTGTTCTCTAAAACGTGTAGCCTCTAAAAAAAAACCCACCCGCACGTTTTTCAACGCAGAGGGGCAGGCCGTGTTGGGCAGATTTTACTAGTCAACCAATTCAAAATCAAATCTAGTCGATGTGAACTACTCGCCGCTAAAGCAGCGAGCTTCCAAAACAACAGCTAGGCTGCTATTTTTTCTTTTTTGACGCTTCTTTGGATGCGGCTAACATTGCTTTTCGCTTTGTTAGTCTGACGCTTTCCTCCACGCCCAGTATCAGAGAGCGGCATTAGAACCCCTTTCTCTGACAACACCGTTCCAGTGTCCTTAATTAACCTGATTGCTCTTTTCTTAATCACCATCGATGCGTTTTGATCGGCATTGTCAGCATGTTCACATTGACCGCATTGAAACTTTGATTGAGTTTTGCGGTTGTCTGGGTGAGTGTAGCCACACTGGGCGCACTCCTGACTGGTGCTGTGGGGAGCAACTTTAAAAACTGCTTTACCTTCTTTGTGTGCTTTGTAGCTAATGCAGACTTCTATTTGATGCCAGCCGACGTTTAAGATCGCCTGATTTAAGCCTGCTTTTTGACTGGCATGATTCGGCAGATATTGACCGGCTTCGTTTTGCTTAGGGGCTGGTCTGCGAGTCATATTAGAAGTTTTTAAGTCCTCTAGCACAATCACTGTTTCTTTTCCATCGACGATGGCTCTGCTCGTTTGATGCGCAAAGTCATTGCGGATATTGGCTTTCTTCGCATGAGACTTTGAGAGCTTAGACTTCGTTTCGTTTCTGTGGTTCGAGCCTTTCGTTTGCCTAGAAAGCCTACGCTGTAGTCGCTTTATATATCGTTCAGACTCGCTTAAGTTTTTCTTTTGCCCTTCGCTGAAATCAAACGACTTTTCGCCGGCTTGGACAGGAATCGCAACACCTCGGTCAATGCCGATGGTGTTTTGCTCTAAATACTCGTCTGATTCATCACGTAGGTAATCCAAATGCTGCTGATTGGTTTTTAAACCAACCGCATCAAAGCCATCCTCATAGCAAAAGGAAATGCTGTAACGTCCTCTTTCTTTACGGATGTAGATGGATTTAGGGGTGTTGAAATTGGCATGCTTTTTGAATGATAGGTAACCAATATTATTGGTTTTTGAGCCAATGAAAAGACGAATATTCCCGTCGGAGCAATGTTCAAAACGGAATAGTTCTCTTGTGAGATGAATGCTCCCCCTGTCTGATTTTGGCTTTCTTTTGGGTCTACCGCACAAGCCTTTCATAAAATTGAAATAAGTATTGCACCAATTGGTTGCACTATTTCGAATGATTTGGCTAGGGCAGTCATAGAGCCAAGGCGTGAGCTCTTTCGACTTGAAGTGAGCTGCCTTTTTATCAATCGGGGCGTAAGTCCCTATTGGATAATACTTGTTCGCAAAAGTGCGATGATATAGCTCTTCATCCACTTTTGCATTCCAGATCAAACGTGCGCAACCCATCCATTGGCTAAGCACTTTCTTTTGCTCAGGCGTTGGGTTGGCGTGAAGTTTGATACCAACAAGCATGATCCTCTTTCTCTGGCTGATTCATTCGCATAATTTTACTAAAATATTACACACCATTCAATCAATTCTTAGACGAAAACGTGTAACTAATAAACAGTCAAATCAATCCCTTATAAGAATTAAATGCATCTAGTCTTGACCGCGAAATACAGACAAAAGATTTTTATAAAACAAATGCTAGAGTATCTTCCAGCTATATTCATTTCATGAAGACTTGTGAGCAAAACGCCCCTCTTAGCAAAAAGTCATTGAGAGCGGCTAAAGCCGCTAACAAGTCAAAAACTGATAAGTTTGCTTGACTCGCACATGAATGAACGAGGTTGCGCAAGCAATTCGCTCAAACATATTTGCAGCATGACAAGACGGCAAATCGCAACGCAACCAATCCACTGCCCTGCTCAAAGCACTGACTCTGTGCTATTGTCAAAAACCTTATGATCAGCAACTTGCAGCGTCATGTCCAAATCTGAGCACGGCGAACAAACCACCTGGCAACCAGAGCGGTTTTCTGTTCCACTTTTCCTGAGCTTCATCGTAGGCTATTTCCTGTCGTACGCATTACGCTCGGTAAATGCCACCATTGCACCCTTACTTGCGGACGATCTGCATTTAAGTGCAGGCGCATTGGGCTGGCTAACCTCCTCATTTTTTCTGGCTTTTGCTTCTGTTCAATGGCAACTAGGTAAATGGCTAGACCGTTTTGGCGCTCGTCGCACTGAAACAGTGCTTCTGTTGATCGCGGCACTGGGCTCTTTAATTATGGGATTCAGTGATTCCCTCGCGATGCTGTCAATCGGTCGCATCTTTATTGGACTAGGCGTGTCATCCTGCCTCATGGCACCCTACTCATTTTTCCGACGCTGTTATGCCCCAGAAAAACAAGCTCAGCTCGCGATGTGGATGCTACTCGGTGGCACCACAGGTTCTTTGAGTGCAACTGAACCCGCTTTGTGGTTAGCGCAAGCATTTGGATGGCGAGATATTTTTCTGATGACGTCCGGCTTGCTGGTGATTGCTGCGTTGGCCATTTTTACTTTTGTACCCGAAACAGATCGTCAAATTGCCGCCAAAGGCTCAAACGCTACCTCCGCACAGCCCATCAAACTACTGTCGCTTCTGACACACCCTCTTCTTGTGCGCGTGATCCCAACCACGATTTTCTTTGCGGGTGGCTTTTCTGCATTACAAACGCTCTGGGTAGGACCCTGGATGACCGACCGACTCGGTTTATCGGTCGATGATGCTGGACTAGCCCTCTTCTTTTTTAACCTCGCACTCATGGCTTCGTATTTACTCATGAGTTTTGCGAGTCCTTTTTTAGAAAAACGCAACTTTAACTTGGCACGCCAATCCTTATTCGGCTTTTACTGGTTCTTGTTTTGCATGCTGCTGATTTTGCTGTGGCGTTCACCCTCAGCTTGGTGGCTATGGTTATTGCTCACACCGGGGATTCCTGCCGTCATTCTGATGCAAACACAAACAGCACTTTTATTTCCACGTGAACTGGCGGGTCGAGTTTTAACGACCTATAACTTGGTCATGTTTAGTGGTGCTTTTGCTGTTCAGTGGGGTATGGGGCTTGTGATGGATGGCTTTGTGTGGCTCGGTTTTGAGAGTGACAACGCCATGTGGTCGACGTTTGGTCTGCTCTTTATTACACAGATTTTGAGTCTCGTATTCTTTGTGACCCGACGTACACCGTTGCCGAGTCGGGAGACCATGCATGGATGATCTCGTACGTGCCAGCATGGAGCGTTGGCCTAATGTTCCGGCGGTTTATGGCTGGCTTTCTTTGAATCCACGTGGTCAATGGCGACTCCATCCCGACGGAAACTGGGAGCCCTTGTCATCTGGGGAATCCATTCAAAACGAGCAGATTCTGGCCTTCATTGATCGCAACTATCTGTGCACAGAACGCGGCGAATGGTATTTTCAGAATGGGCCTCAGCGTGTTTTTGTTCGACTAGCACGCGCCCCGCTGATTCTGTCGTTGACGGGTCAACCCATGCAATTGACTGCACACACCGGACAGACAATTGATCAGGTTTCGCACTGGTGGATCGATCAGCAAGGTCATTTATATGCACAAACCAACCTCGGACCTAGTTGTGTAAACGATCAGGATCTGGAAGCTGTGATCGCCTGTATTCAGACACCAACAGGAGACTCTTTACTCGACTGGTGGCAGACGCATTCGCAAGGTGGCCAGACGACACCAATCAAGCTGACGTCAGATGCACCCTTCCTTTTGGCGCCAGATGCGGGGGTCACCTTATTAGACGGGCAAACCGACATTGAATCTGTACTAGGGTTTATCCGTGAACCACGGCTACCCGAGCCACTGTAAAACGTTTCATAAACGTTTAATGGCAATCATCTAGATGATGGTTTGGATACACAATCTGCAGCTTCAATTAGAATGTGAGCACTATGAAGAATAAAACCGCCGATTTTTACTTTCCAGCCCCACGCACCAGCCGCTACTGCAGCCAGTGTGCAACGCCGATCACACAACTCATCCCACCCGATGACAACCGCGTAAGGGATGTATGTGAGTCTTGTGGTGCTGTCCATTACCAGAATCCGAGATTGGTCGTGGGCACCGTCCCTGTCTGGAACAACAAGATTCTGTTGTGCTTGCGAGCCATTGAACCTCGTGCCAGAACCTGGACGCTCCCCGCTGGTTTTATGGAACTTAACGAAACCACGGCACAAGGTGGTTTGCGCGAAACCTGGGAAGAAGCTGGTGTTCGCGTTGGTCTCGGAGAGCTTTACACCGTCATTGATGTACCCCACGCCAATCAAGTCCATGTGTACTTTTTAGCCACGGCAGAAAACGATCACGTCGCACCCGGCCCAGAAAGCCTCGATGCGCGATACTTTGATCTTGATGAGATTCCTTGGGACAACTTGTCCTTTCGCTCTGTATCCACCACGATTAGGCACTTTATCGAAGACCATAAAAACAACAGTTTCACAACGCACTACTACAGCATCGACGCAAACCAGCCGTATTGACTGTTGTTAAACCTTTAAACCGATGGTATTTAACCGTTACGTCGACGCACAAGACCCGTTACCCGGTGCTCACACCGCCTTAACAGAGCCCAATGGCTTTGTCGCTTGGGGTCGTGATCTGAGTGTTGCTCGACTTGAAGAGGCTTACCGAAAAGGGATTTTCCCATGGGGGCCGTCTGACGAAGAAAACGCCGTGTTCTGGTGGAGTCCCAATCCCAGAATGGTGCTTTTAACGGATCAATTGCGTATTTCACGCTCGTTGCGCAAACGTTTGCGTCAAATTGAAACTCAACAAAAATCCAGCGATGCGCCAAGCTACATCGTCAAAGTGGACACAGCCTTTCAAGCCGTGATGACGGCCTGTGCACTACGCACACCCGAAGGACAGCAAGAGACCTGGATCACACAAAATTTGCTCAACACGTACACAAGCTGGCACCACAAAGGCCAAGCGCATAGCATCGAACTTTGGAAGCAAGATCCATTGACAGGCAACCAATTGGTCGGTGGCCTTTATGGGGTGAGTTTGGGTCGGATGTTTTTTGGGGAGTCGATGTTTAGTTTTGAGACCAACGCGTCAAAAATTGCACTTGCCTACCTTGTGAGTTTCCTAAGGCAACACAATGTGCACATGATCGACTGTCAGGTGCATTCACCCCACCTTGCATCACTGGGTGCAATCGAAATCGACCGATCTGATTTCATCACCCACATCCAGAAAGCTCAACGAGCACCCGAACTCCCTTGGGCCTCGGGCTGGCTCGATGCAGAGGGTGCGCTACACAGAGACGAGACAGTATTCCCATAGCTCGTTCAGTTTTTGGGTTTATGTAGGTAGGTCCGCATTACGTAACCATTCAGCACGTTGCCTGTCGTTTGTTGTACGATCTAAACCCATGAAACCATCTTCTGCCGCATCGCTGTCGACCATACAATTTTATGTCACAGCCCCCTACGCATGCAGTTATTTGCCTGATCAAATGGCGCGCTCACAAGTCGTGATGCCGAACCGTTTGATTCGGTCGCAAACCTATTCGGAACTGGTTCGACAAGGATTTCGGCGCAGCGGACACTATACGTACCGACCGCATTGTGACTTTTGTCAGGCCTGTATTCCAATTCGTCTGGATAGTGAATCATTTGTTGCCAACCGCACTCAACGCAAGGTTTGGCGCCGACACCATCCGTCTTTGAAAATTTCTTCACATGCTTTGCACTGGTCCGCGGAACATAGCAAGCTCTACCATGAATACCAAAAAGCTCGACATACCGATGGGGTCATGGATAAAGAAGACGACTCACAGTATCGCGAATTTCTGCTCACTAGCCACGTTGACAGTCGGCTCATTGAGTTTCGAGACGCTGAGACCAACCGTCTCTATATGGTCTCAATTGTGGACATTTTGTCGGATGGGTTGTCATCGGTCTATACATTCTTTGATCCACAGATCAAAGGCAGCTTTGGGACTTACAATATCCTTTGGCAAATTGAACAATGTCGACAGCTGGGTCTGCCGTATCTGTACTTAGGTTATTGGATTCGTCAAAGCCCTAAAATGTCTTATAAATCACGTTTTACCGCAGCGCAGTACCTACACAACGGTCACTGGTTACCCTACACACGGGACGATGAATGATGAACCCTTTATTTAACGCATATAGCCTTGCTCGAGCTGCGCTCTTTTCGATGGATCCTGAAGTTGCGCACGAAGCATCGTTGCGACAGATTCAGCGCGCGTACGATAGCCGCTGGACTCGCCGCCTGATCGGTAATGCGCCTAGCGCACCTATTCAGCTGATGGGTCTGACACTCAGAAACCCTGTAGGTTTAGCCGCAGGCATGGATAAAAACGGTGCCCATATTGATGCACTTGGCCATCTAGGGTTTGGATTTGTCGAAGTCGGCACCGTCACACCTTTACCTCAGGAAGGCAACCCTAAGCCTCGAATTTTTCGCCTTCCACAGGCCGAGGCTATCATCAACCGCATGGGTTTTAATAATGCCGGTTTAGATGTATTTCTACAAAATGTGCAACGGAGTCAATTTCGTCAATCGGGTGGCATCTTGGGTTTAAATATCGGTAAAAATGCCGTCACACCCATGGAGAACGCGACAGAAGACTATCTGAAAGGGCTTCGGGGTGTGTACCCACACGCTGACTATGTCACGATCAATATTTCATCACCCAACACAGAGAACCTACGTGATCTGCAATCTGCTCAAGGACTCGATGATTTACTAGCAGCTCTCAGTGCTGAACGAGAAACACTGGCCCAAACCTATGAGCGACGGGTTCCAATCGTCTTGAAAGTCGCCCCAGATTTGGTTGAGAGCCAGATTGATGTCATCGCTGAACGCCTCACCAAGCATGGCATTGATGGACTTATTGCCACTAACACAACGATTGACCGCACAACCGTTTCAGCTTTACCCCATGGACAGGAATCGGGCGGATTGTCTGGTGCACCTTTGCATCAACAGTCTCTCTGGGTGATTGAGCAATTCAGAAAAAGACTGGACAAAGACTTTCCGATTATTGGCGTTGGCGGCATTCTGTCAGATCAAGATGCCATCGAGAAAATACAGGCCGGTGCCAATGCGGTACAGATTTACACCGGCATGATTTATCGGGGTCCAGCTTTAATCTCTGAGTGCGTCAAAGCCATTCAAGCACACGAGCAACTCACAGAAAGCTGATCAGAGCGACACGTTGACATCAATACGCTCGCAAAAAGACAACAAAACCCAGACAACAAAAAACCGCCAAATCTTAATGACTGGCGGTTTTTTGTTGCGAATTAAATCTCAAGCAACTGAGGCGACCTCAGTTATTGATAGATTACTTCTTCGCAGTTGTTGCACCTGCAGCGGCCACATCAGAAGCAGCTTTAAGCGTAGCGCTTGTTGCGGCTTGAATGTTTTTCTCAGCAGCTTCAGCAGCTTGCTTCGCAGCTTTGGTCAGGTTTTCGTAAGCGGCATTGGTCTGTGTAGTCATGGACTTCAGCACAGCCATCATGCTTTCTGAGCCAGCAGGCGCATTGCCCATCATTTGCTCAATGCTTTCGTTCAATTGTTTTTGACCTTGGCTCAACTGACCTTCTGTCAATTTGGCCAATTCAGCTTGCACACCAGACACGATGTCATAGACGTGTTTGCTGTAAGCAACTGCTTTTTCTGCAGTTGGTTGCACCAGACCACTGCTCATAGCGATGGCTTCTTGTGCATCTTTAACTTGAACGGACTCTTGTGCTTTCTGGCACATTTCGTCCAGAGCAGCTTTGGTCACTTTCAGATTCAGATCAACCAGTTTTTCGAAACCGGTAAACAGGGCACCTTGAACTGCGCTAAATGCGTCCAAGCTAGCTTTTTGTGTGTCGATCACTTCTTTTGGCAATTTGGCCATAATGTTCTCCTAAATGATTTGTTGCATTGCACAATCCAGACTTTAACGCAAAATAATTCCTCTTGTCAACATTTTTTTGCATCGCAACAAAACCTTTTAAATCAAATGGTCACATCATTTCTTACGAATCCCCGCCAATCATAGTGTTCGCTTTGTTTTGCGCCCATAGCCCAATGCACTCGAAATTTCCTGCGCCGTGGTTTTTAACCAATCCACCCAACATTCTCGCAAGCGCTCAACAGGTGCAGAGATCGACAACCCAGCCACCAAACGTCCAGAATCTTCATGAATGCCTGCCGCAATACAGCGCACACCCAGCTCAAGCTCTTCGTTATCACGGGCATAACCATGGTGGCGTACAAACGACAAATCACCTTCTAACGCTTCTAGCGTCGTTAAACTATTCGCTGTTTGTCCTATTAGCTCTGTGCGCATGGCATACGCTTGTAACTGTCTTGCATCCATCGTGGACAGAAATAATTTGCCCGTCGAGGTCAGATGTAGAGGCGCACGCCCTCCGACAGCACGAACCACCTGCATGCCCGATTGTTCATTCCAGGCGCGCTCTACATAAACAATCTCATCCCCCTGGCGAATGGCCAAGTTAATCGTCTGCCCTGTCTTGCGATGCAAAGATTGCAACGCAGATGCCGCCGCCTCACGCACATTCAGTCTGGCTTTCACAAGCGCACCGAGCTCAAGCAATCGCATTCCGAGCTGATAAACACCATTATCGCCCCGCTCTACATAGTGAGCTGCAGCTAAATCTGACAAGATTCGATGGGCTGTTGACGGATGTAATTGCGTTTGGTGGGCTATTTCTTTAAGTGCAACTGCTTCATGACTTTGCGCGAGCACATCCAGAATGCGTGTCGCACGCTCAAGTACCTGAATGGCCATGCCGTGCTGAAGCTCTTTGTGTGGCGCATCACTCATAAGACTGATCAATTTCCGTTCATGAAAGCATTCAAACCGTCATATTGCATTGCACTGCAACATCACGACCTGCTTGCGACAATAGCACGCCTACGACCTTCACCGCCTATCGCCATTACAAAGGAACTAAAACCGACAACTTATTCGATACGCATCGACGAGCGACTAATCGTAGGTTCAAGCGTTGCGCCCAACATCAAGGCTTGCTCGCGCAAAAACTCAATAGCCTCTCTCACATCTTCGTGAGAGCCTTTTACACCCAGTTCGATATGTGCCGCTCGAGTGCCGCTACCGACAGAAGGCAAACTAAACGACCGTACAGCTTCCCAGCGCACCTCCACTTCATCGAGCACTGGGGCAATCCGAGACTCCGGAATGTTGTATGCAATAAACGACAGTTCCTGTTGCGGATCTTGCCGATGCAGGTGCGGATAACGCTGATCTAAGGTCCAAGCGATCATGGGCCAGGCCATTACAGGGAATCCGGGTACAAAAGTGTGGTTGTGAATAAAAAATCCGGGAATTCGGTTATAGGGGTTTGGCACAATGCCTGCACCCACCGGATACATGCCCATTTGTAAACGACGCTGATTTTCTGGGGTCGACATATCAGCAGAGCCTTGTCCTTGCTCAGCCATTTCCGCGCAACGCAGAGAAATTTCTTCACGCGCTTGGGGATGGAGCACGAGATCGACATCTAAGGCAGCAGCGGCTGCTTGGCGCGTGTGGTCATCCGATGTGGAGCCAATGCCACCACTACAAAACACAATATCACCACTAGCAAATGTCTGACGTAAAGCTGCTGTCAACTGCGCACGATCATCAGGCAAAATTTGTGCCCATGACAAAGACAAACCGCGTTCACCCAACAACTCAATCATTTTTGAGAAGTGTTTGTCTTGTCGACGTCCGGACAATATCTCATCGCCCACAATAATCATACCGATTCTGGCTGCTTGTGTGTCGTGCTGACTCATACTCTGTCTTCCTCAATGATGATCTCACCCGAATCCATTTGGGTGTCAGCGGATTGTTGATATCGCAACTGACGCAGAGATTCAAAACTATAGTGTGCAAAAACCAAACCTGAAAAAACGGGTAAAAACACCCACGCTGGCGGCAACAAATTGATTAGGGCACACGCAAGACCAATCATCCAGTACCCAGCATTTTTGTCACGAAGTAATGTTTTACGTTCTTTGGGACTCGCATGATCCGCCATGGCATCCACACGCATCATGCGCGAATAAGCAAATGTCCACCAAAAAATAGACAACACTACACCGAGTGGCGGAATCAACCACAAGGGCAACGTAATTAACCAACCTAAAACGAAGATTACCGACACCCAGAGTGCATTCCAGACGCTCACAATCAATGCATGACGGCCACGAGCTTGCACATCGGGATAGTTCCTACGCCCTAGAAATGTCAATACCATCGGCATAATCCAGACGGCTGCGACTGCCAAGCCCACAATACCCGCCAATGGCATCAAAACAATTGCGGCGACAATCGGAATCATCCAAGCTTTAAGCATTAAAAAGCCTGCCGCACCGATCACCGGATCCACCACACCTGGAACGGCTGAGTTGGTTAAATACTCAGACATCCAGGTCGTCAAAGGCGTCCATGCCAACCAGAACAAGACAATCCCCAAAACCAGCGTCACAATCACTGGTAGGAATAAAGCCATAATCATTTTTGGGTGGATTTGTGATCGCAACGCCCGCAAAAAAGCCTGACCGACATCCTGTAGCATCTGGCCTGTTCCGTTCGCTTGGGAGACGTGAGTTCTAGTTGTATTCATGCTTAAAATTATAAAAATACCGTTATGATAGGTTAATCCTAAATTGGCTGGCTGAAATGGCGCTTTATCTACCTCAAGACGATCAACTGAAAGTCGCTTTAAATCATAACCCCGACTCATTACTCATCGTGTGTTATTGCGCAGCGTGGTGTGATACCTGTACAGAATATCGTCTAGATTTAGCGGCTTTAGCCGCGCAACATCCCGAATGGGTGTTTGTCTGGGCTGACATCGAAGAAACTCCCGACCTACTCGACGACGAAGATGTCGAAAATTTTCCGACCATCCTGATTGAACGTCAAGGTCAAACCTTATTTTTTGGCACCATGCTGCCACACATTTCACAAGTCGAGCGGCTAGCACAAAACCTGTCTGAACCCGATACTGAGCCTTTTGAAGGCCCTGCACCGGTGAATGTACGGGACAAACTGCGCTTGTCTGAAATTTAATTCTGTTCGGAATCAATATTTAAGCGGCTAAATAGCGTTGGCGCAATGATGGGTCAGCCACAAAATCTGCTGTTCCCCCATGCCAAACACACACACCTTTTTCAACAATGTAGTGATGATCGCATCGCTCCAAAAGTTGCTTCAGGTTTTTGTCGGTGATTAGGATGGAGAGCCCATCCGCACGCAATACATCCAGTGCTTTCCAGATCTCTTCTCGAATCACAGGTGCCAAACCTTCCGTAGCTTCATCCAGTATGAGTAGTTTGGGGTTGGTCATCAACGCGCGCCCAATTGCGAGCATTTGCTGCTCACCACCGGACAATTGATTCCCAAAATTGCGCATGCGCTCTCCCAATCGAGGGAAAAGCGACAAAACTCGCGTCTGATCCCAACCCGTCGTACCATGAGTGGGCTTGCGCGCGGTTGCAATGAGATTCTCCCAGACCGTCAGATTTGGAAAGATCTGACGACCTTCGGGCACTAGGCCAATGCCTAAACGCGCAATCCGAAATGTGTCTAGCTTATCAATGCGTTGTCCTGCATACACAATCTGGCCTTGCTGGCACGGCAACTCGCCCATAATCGTTCGGATGGTCGTGGTTTTACCCATACCGTTACGACCTTGAAGGCTGACACACTGCCCCGGATAAATCTTTAAATCAATACCAAACAGCACTTGGCTCACGCCGTAACCTGCTTGCACGGATTGCACGTCTAATAAAGGTGTTTGCCCTTTCACGCGATGTCCTCTTCACCCAAATACGCCTGAATCACCGTCGGATCCGATTTCACAACCGCGGGCTCATCCGTCAATAGAATACGGCCATAGACGAGCACACTAATCCGATCCGCCAAAGCAAACACCGCAGACATGTCGTGTTCCACGAGCAACATGGCGCAATCTTCGCGCAATCCATCAAACAAGCGAATCATTTGCTGCGTTTCGGCTGGCCCAAGTCCCGCCATCGGCTCATCGAGCAATAACAACTTGGGTTGTGCAGCCAAGGCAGTCGCAATCTCAACCAAACGACGTTGACCATACGCCAGCTCTTGCACGGGTGTATTGGCATGCACCGTTAGACCAACCTTATCCAGATGGGTATAAGCTTCATCGACGAACGCCTGCTGATCAAGTGCTCGCGCAAAGAAATGGAAGTTATGTCCATGACGCGCTTGCACAGCCAAAAGCACATTCTCAAGGACCGTAAAGTCTGTAATGGCTGAACTAATCTGATAGGAACGGCTCATTCCCGCACGCGCACGCCGTGCGACCGGCCAAGTCGTGATGTCTTGCCCAGAAAACCCAATCTGCCCAGAGTCTGGACGAATCTCACCGGCAATCTGACCAATGAGCGTCGTTTTACCCGCACCATTAGGTCCAATCAATGCATGAATCTCACCCGGCTGAACATCGAAATACACAGAATCCGTGACTTGAATCGCCCCAAAGCTTTTGCGTAAGTTTTCAACGCGTAAAACCGATGTGTCTAAGAGGCTACTCACGATTTAGCCTCCTTGCCGAGCGCTTTCTTACACGATGCGTCTTGGCGTCGCCGCTGCCAGTTTGTCAAACCACCCCACAGTCCTTGCCTTGAACCCAATACCATCAACACAATTAACGGCCCAATAATCAGCGGCCAGTGCGGTGTGAGTAGTTTCAATCCATCTTCGACCAGTAACAGTGTCACAGCACCGACTAAGGGTCCAAAGACAGTGGCCGCACCACCCAGCAAAACCATCACCAATAGCTCAGCCGACACCATCCAACTCATGAGTGCAGGCGATACAAACCCGTTCAGATTCGCCATAAAAAACCCACCGACAGCACAAATCTGCGCAGAGATCACATATGCGACAAGGCGATAAGGCTTGGTCGAGATTCCCAATGATTCCACGCGACTTTGATGCTCGCGAGTGGCCCTGAAAACCAACCCAAAACGCGATTGAACCAAACGAGACGTTAACCACAAAACAAACAACACACAAAGCAGAATCGAACCATAAACCGCCCAAGGCTGTGCTGTCAGCGAGCCAAACTCACTGACTCGACTCAGGCTTAAACCATCATCGCCCCCAAAGTTTCTAAGGCTCACAAAAATATAAAAAAACAATTGCGCAAACGCTAGGGTAATCATGATGAACGCCATACCATGCGTCCTAAGCACGATCAGTCCCACAATCAATGCAACTAAAGAGCTCGAAACGACAGCCGTTAACAAATGCAACCAGCCACTGAATACTTGAAACTCAGTCAGAATTCCAACCGAATAGGCACCCAAGCCGATATACATCGCATGCCCAAGGCTAGCGAGGCCACCGAAACCGAGAATCAAGTTCAAACCCAGCGCACACAGCGCAAAGATCAGAATGCGCCCAAAGTATGTCAACGGATAAGTTTCACCCATCCACAAGGCATACACCGGCACCAAGCAGAAAAAACCAATGACAATCCAAAAAACCAGCGCGCGCAGATTCAACTTTGTGGGCTGAACTCGGGGTTGCATCATGACTGCCCCCGTGCTTTAACCGGAAACAAACCCTGCGGGCGCAATGCAAGCACCACAGCCATCAGGATATAAACCAACATCGAAGCCAATGCGGGCCCCACCGCAGTCGCAACACCTGGGTCAAACGAGGCTCGCAACCAGACGGGAATCAAAATTCGGCCAAGCGTGTCCACCACGCCCACGATGAGTGCACCTAAAAAAGCACCACGGATCGATCCAATCCCGCCAATGACAATCACCACCAGCGTCAAAATCAAAATTGGTTCGCCCATGCCAGATTCGATCGAAAGAATGGGTCCGACCAACGCACCCGCCAAGGCAGCCAAACCGGCACCCAGTGCAAAAATCAGACGGTTGAGCCAATTGATATTGACGCCGAGCGCCGCAACCATCTGGCGATTGCTGGCTCCAGCCCGAATCAGCATCCCGATTCTTGTGCGCTCAATCAGCCAATACAACCCCACAGCGACAACTAATCCAGCACCGATAATCAGCAAGCGATATGACGGATACATGAATCCGCCTAAGGAGATGGCCGAAGACAAGCTATCCGGCGTTTCCATGTAAACCGGGGCGGCACCCCAGAACACCCGCACGATTTCATTACAGAACAAGACGATCCCAAAAGTCGCCAGCACCTGTTCCAAGTGCGAACGACGATGCAACCGGTACAGTCCCAGCCAGTCAACCACCAATCCCAAAAGAAAAACCAGTAGAACCGACAAAATCAGTGCCAAGACAAATGAGCCCGTGTGCGTGGCCAAGGTGGCTGCGAAGTAAGCGCCAAACATATACAAGGAACCATGAGCCAAGTTCACAAAGCTCATGATTCCAAAGACGAGTGTCAGCCCCGCAGCCATCAAAAACAACAGCACACCAAACTGCAAGCCATTGAGTGCCTGGCTTAAAAACAGATTAAAAGTCACAAGCTAGCTCTTTACAGGGGGCAAGTGCCTACATAAGAATCCGGATGCCCAGGCAATGCAGAGCTCAGTGTTTTATGTGAAACGCGACCTTGCGCATCTTTGGCCACTTCAAACACGAACATGTCCAGTATAGGGAAACCATTCTTATTGAATGTAAAGTTGCCACGAACGGACTCAAAATCAGCTTGTGCCAATGCTTTTCTGAAAGCCTCTTTATCTTTGGTGTCGCCAGCAGTTTTTTGCAGTGCGCTATCCACTAAACGAGCCGCATCATAGGCTTGCGCAGCATATTGAGAAGGAATGCGGTCGTATTTTTTCTCAAAGGCCTGCACAAACTCTTGGTTAGCCTTGTTATCAAAATCAGGCCCCCAAAACGATCCAGAAATCGCACCCAGTGCAGTTTCTTTCAAAGCAGGCAATGTGGAGCCGTCAAAACTAGACACTGAGAGCAGCGGAATTTGTCCAAGCAAACCAGCCTGACGGAATTGTTTAATGAAGTTAATGCCCATACCACCTGGGTAGAATACATACACGGCATCCGGCGCAGCCGCTTGTAGCTGTGCGATTTCTGCGGAGTAGTCAGGCTGATTCACAGCGGTATAGACTTCGCCTGCAATATTGCCTTTAAAGAAACGTTTAAAACCACCCACTGCATCTTTACCGGCCTGATAGTTAGGGGCCATCAGATAGACATTCTTGTAGCCTTGGTCAGTGGCGTATTTACCCACACCTTCAGCTTGCTGATCGTTTTGATAGGAAGCGAAATAAAAGTTTGGTGCGCAACGATCACCCGCCAAAGGGGCAGGACCCGCATTCATACCAATAAACGTGGTGTCACTATCGACCAAAGGTTTCGCAATGGCCATCATGACGTTTGAAAAGGTGACACCGCCCACGAGATCCACTTGGTCACGCTCAATAAAACGATTCACGGTCTGCACAGCGACATCAGGTTTGAGTTGATCATCCTCACGCAAAACCTCAACCTCACGACCACCCAGTTTGCCGCCAGCCTGTTCGATGCCCAGCATAAAGCCATCGTACATATCTTGACCAAGCGCCGCAGAAGGCCCTGACAGCGTTGCGATAAAGCCCACTTTCAAGGGTTCTTGTTGCGCCATTGCCCAGAGCGGCGACAACGTCAGCGCGGCTGCGCAAACAGCGGTTTTAAACTGAAGTTTCATAATTCGGGATTCCGTTTCAAGTTACACATAACTGCTCGTAACGCATGAGCATAAGCTCACATCTGGTACGACCACGACATTAAGGTCTGAACCGAGTGCAGCATGAGAGCCTAAATATACGGGAAAAAATGTGTAACTGTTATCAGGGCAACCCATGACACGCAAACGGTTAAGCGCAAGGTACAACGAAATCACTTCGCCGAACACCCTGTAAGATCTAAATCCTCATGATTATCAACTTCAAGTCAGCCTCACATTTGAGCGGTCGTTCTGGTCATGAGCGAAATCTTGGTGACTCCAGCCTGACGTATTTTTACGATCACATCCGCCAGATAAGCGTAACGCGCATCCTCATCACTCCAGATCCGAATCGCGGGTGGTTCATCACTTAACATCGCTTGCGCAAGAAAATCCAACAAAGCCTGCTCATCGAGCGTCTCACCTTCTTCATTGAGCAACACACCATCTTGGCGCAATGAAATATTGAGCGTTTCAGCTGGCTCCTGAGTCACGAGTGGCTGGGTTTTTGGCAAACTCACCAAGACAGACTGAGCAGCCATGGGTGCCGCCAAAATAAACAGCACCAATAAAACCAAGACAATATCGATTAACGGCACCATATTGATTTCAGACATCGCCTGATCTCGTCCACGTACCGACCCTTGAAACTGTCCGAATGCCATATCAATGCCTTCCTTTCAGAATCAATTCAATTTGCTGTGCTTTAGCAGTCACACCGGCCGTTTGCCCCGTAGTTAAGAACACAAAGAGCTCATGAGCGAACGCATCCAATTTACCCAACAAGACCCGATTACTACGAACCAATGCGTTATAAGCCAAGACAGCAGGAATTGCGACTGCCAAGCCCAAGCCCGTCATGATTAATGCCTCGCCCACTGGCCCAGCCAACTGATTAAAGCTTGCGCCATCCGCTGAAGCGATGGTCATCAGTGCGTGATACACACCCCAAACCGTACCAAACAACCCCACAAACGGTGCTGTTGCTCCAATTGTCGCTAAAACAGTCAGACCGTTTTCTAGCGCTGAGGTCTCTTCATCAATGACTTTACGCATACTGCGCGTCAAAAACTCACCTGTCGAACCCACCTCTTCTAGTCGTGTCGCACCATATTGCGTGTGATGGTTACGCGCATGGATCGCATGAATCGTCAGATGTGAGAAAGGATCCTGAACCCCATGCACGATGAGTTCATTTTCAACTTGTTCAAGCGAACCAGAGTTCCAAAATGTCGTGAGAAACTCTTTCGACCGTCGACGAATCTTTAATAACAACAAGCTCTTCGAGAAAATCAGGTACCAGGTCATGCAAGACATCACCAGCAACACCAGTAGCAAAGATTTACTGATGATGTCGGTATGCTGCCATAAGATGGACCAAACGTCCGGATGGGCTTCCATGAACCTCACCTCCGTAATACAAAATTAAATGGGATATCGGCGTAAGCCCTCATGGCAACACCGTTTTGTGTATAGGGTCTGAACTTGGCACGACGTGCGGCGTTCAAAGCGGCCTGATCCAGTTGTGGCACATTCGAAGATTTCTGAACCTTCGCAGACACCACTTGACCACGACGATCAATCGTCACTCGAACCATAACCAATCCTTCTTGCCCTCGCCTACGAGCTTGATCTGGATACGCCGGAGTCGGTGGACGACCGTCATAAGCCAGCTGGGACACCTGAACTGGAGGTGCTTTCTCAAGCTCTTCTTCGCGCTGCTCTGGCGTTTGAACTGCCTTAGGCGGTGGCTTAGGCTGTGGCTTAGGCTGCGGTTTAGGCTGTGGCTTGGATTCAGGCTTGGGTTCTGGCTTGGGCTCAGGTTTTGGCTCAGGTTTTGGCTCAGGTTTTGGCTCAGGTTTTGGCTCAGGTTTTGGCTCAGGCTCAGGCTCAGGCTCAGGCTCAGGCTCTGGCTCTGGCTCTGGCTCTGGCTCTGGCTCTGGCTCAGGCTCTGGCTCAGGCTCTGGCTCAGGCTCTGACTCTGGCTCTGACTCAGGCTCTGGCTCAGGCTCAGGCTCAGGCTCAGGCTCAGGTTCTGGCTCTGGCTCTGGCTCTGGCTCTGGTTCAGGCTCAGGCTCTGGCTCAGGCTCTGGTTCTAACGTCGATTCCTCTTCAGGTTCAGGATTGTCAGTCGGCACATCGTCCAAACTTTCATATGAAAAGTCCAACACCATTTCCGTGTACTCACCCATATCTCGAGGAGTCACCGCCACGGGTCGCAACATCAACCAGCCCAACACAAGACCATGAAAACCAATCACAATCACTAAGAGAAACATCCGAACAAACCAAGATTGGCGCTGATTTGCCATGCTCAATCATCCACCATAACTATGAGTTGCTGCGCATTTTTAGGATGAGGCCTCACCAGCATCGGTAAGCCATAAACTTCTTCCAGCAATGGTTCAGTCAGTACTTTTTCAGGTACATCTAACGCCTTAATTTGTCCATTTGCCATCAGCATTAAACGGTCGCACCACTGCGCAGCCATATTTAAGTCATGCAAAACGACCATGACACCAGTCTGGTGCTCTCGAGCCAATTGTCGAACCACTCGCATCAGGAGTACCTGGTGCTTCGGGTCAAGACTGGCTGTTGGTTCATCTAAAAACAAAAACGCATGACCCTGACTCTGAACAATCGACTTTGTCTGTACCAAGACTCGTGCAAACTGTGCACGCTGTTGCTCACCGCCTGACAGCGCGCTGTAAGGTTCATGAAGCTTATGACTCAAATCTGCCTGCTCGATTGCCTCGACAACCGATTCTTCCACATATTGTGGTGTCAACTCTGCAAACGGATAAGCGCCCATCGACACCACATCCTGAACAGGCAAATCAAAGGTCATGCCCGCATATTGCGGCAAAACAGCACGTGCACGGGCAAGCGCCAGCGCTTTCATCGTCTGCGTTGAGTGACCAGCCAAAGCGACATTTCCACGACCAATCGGTAGTTCCGCGCAGCAAGCACCTAAAAGCGATGATTTTCCTGCACCATTGGGCCCTAGAACTCCAAGCACTTCCCCAACAGTCAATTCAAAACTGACATCATCAATCACTGTGCGCTTACCGCGCTGCACCTGAAGCGAAGTCGCATTTAATGCAATTTGTGTCATCGCTTACCCCGTACCAGCAACCAGATAAAGAACGGTCCACCCACTAAGCTTGTGACTAAACCAATTGGGAGTTCTGATGGCGCCATCAACACTCTTGAGAGCCAATCACCCAAGGTCAATGCCAATGCACCGGCAACAACCGAAGCAGGCAACACCCATCGGTGGTCAGAACCTTTCCATAAGCGCATCAAATGAGGCACAACCAAACCCACAAAACCAATACCACCGGTCACTGCAACAATCGGCCCCACCGTCAAGGCCACCAGCGTAATCAGCTGCCAACGCAACTTATTGAGTGAATAGCCTAAATGAAATGCCTCACGCTCACCCAGCAACAAAGCATTTAAAACCTTCCAACGCGTCATCAAAATGACACTCATGAGCACGGTCCAAGGCAGTAAGACAACAATCATTCGCCAGTCGGCATTGGCAAGACTGCCCATATTCCAAAACGTCAAATCTCGTAATTGCGCATCATTGGCATTGATGATGAGAAGCCCCATCAAACTAAACACGATGGTGTTAATCGCAATACCAGCCAATAAGAGACCTGCATTTGAACGGGACAATCGTCCCAAAAAATACGCTAAAAATGTCGCTAATAAACTGCCTACAAACGCAAAGCTGGCTGTCAGGAGTAGGCCACCGGCGGTCAGCACAATCGCCATGACCGCCCCGAAACTCGCACCTGCGGACAAACCAACCAGCCCGGGTTCAGCCAAGGGGTTTCTGAACAAGGCCTGCATAACGCAACCGGCCACACCTAAAGCGGCACCCGCCACGATACCCAGAACAATCCTAGGTAATCGAATATTGATCCATACGTTTCGTGACACGTCATCAAGCGAATCAACACCGATTAACCATCCAAACAATTGTTTGGGTGCAATCTGATAGGCGCCATTCGCAGAGGCTAATAATGCAGCGGCCAACAACAAAACGATCAACAAAATCATCGGACCCCGATAGGAGACCCGATGATTTGTTGTAAGGACGCGAGTTTCTTTATTGGTCTGCACCAAATGCTCCATCGCGAACTGTCTTAATCGCCTGTGGCAATCGTAAGCCAAATGCCTGCGCAAGCAAGTCATCTAACACAACAACTTTGTCATTTTTGACAGCAGGCGTCATCGACAGCACTGGGCTTTTTTTCACAGCATCCAAACCGCCCATCGCATCCACCGTGCTGGTGGTAACCACGATCATTTCAGGCGCCAATGCGGACACGATCTCAGCTGACAGCGGTCTGAAGCTTTGCACATCACTGAGTACATTACTGACACCAGCAGATTCCAACACAAGGTTCGCAGCCGTATCACCACCCGCACCAAGTAATGTACCGCCTCTGAGCACCACGGTCATACCTGTTACTGGTTTCTCAGGCTTGTGACTGACCTTGTCCATTTCCGTAAACACCGCATCAATAATTTCATCACCTTTTTCTTGAACATCAAGCACTTTAGCAACGTCTTTGACACGCTGACGCATCGAATCCAGCGACGGTTTATCTGACACCATCACGACAGGAATGCCCAGTGTTTTGAGTTGCTCCAAGACTTGCGGTGGACCTGCGTTTTCTGAAGCAATGACGAGTGTCGGATTTAATGAAGCCACACCTTCGGGCGGCAGACGACGATAATAACCGACGCTCGGTAACTCCTGAGCTTGCACTGGATACACACTCGACAAGTCTGTCCCAACCAGTCGACCCTCTTGACCCAAGGCATACACAATCTCGGTTACAGGGCCACCTAGGGTCACCAGACGTGTTGAATCCAGTTTCTGATCGGCGTCGGCCAACGCGCAGAAACTGATTAAGCTGGCGGCTAACGCCGCCAGCTTACGGCCTGTATTCAAGCCAAATCTCATGATGCGATGGGCTCCTTGCAGTAGGATTCCATCAAATCACGCCATTCAGCACGCTCAGGCGTACCTTCTTTTCGTTGACCGAAGTATTGGACGATCATTTCACCATCTGCATCATAGGCTTCCAGTGATGTGACTGGACCTTCAGGTGTTGGCTTGCTCACGACCCAGACTTGGTCAATACGGCTAACGTCAAGGTGCATGTTAAAGTTTGGATCCAGCACATTCAACCAAGGGCCACGTTCCACAATGCGCTCAACTGGACCTGTATGAATTTGAATCATGCCGCGGTTACCAACAAAGCACATAATGGGCATTTTTTGTTCTGAAGCCGTACGCAACATGTGATCCACAGATGCGATATCAACAGATTGCGCAAGCTCTGGACCAGCAGCGTTCAACGCACCCAAACGGCTGACATTAAAAGTCCGCATCAATGGGAAGAAATCATGCGTGTCATTCATTGCACGCCATGAATCGCGGAACATTTCCACATCATCCACTGTGTCGCCCGGTGTTTCTTTTGGTATCGGTGTAATCTGTGGCCATTGTGGTGCAGCAGCATGCTTTTGAACCAGAGCGCGATAGGCGTCCATATCTGTTTCAGCTGTGCAATAGATCTTGTGGCTGGCAGTGCCTTCGCGATCAAAAAACTGCAGGCTATATCGATCGTTTTCTTTCACAGCCCAGACATCAGACCAGACTTGGAAGAAGATTCGCAGGTCAATATCGGGCCCAAGCACCAGACCCACATGACCACCGGTACGAATATCTTCGTAACGTCCATGACGCTCATGCACGCAGCTTTCGTTGCGTGTCAATGCCATCACACGGCCCAAGGAACCGATTTCATCGAACAAGGATTGCCCGGTTCCTTCCAGACGGATGCTCTGGATCGGTCCGCAGCTAGTTGCAACCCACTGCGCTTCAGAAATACCCAACAATTGTGCAATCTGACGGGCGCGATTCTTACGAGCCTCTTCATCAAGTGCTTCATATTTGGCGCACACTTTAGCGCGCTCAGCTTCATAAATCTTTTGGGTGTCTTCAGACCCCTGAGGAATTTTAATTTCGTTCAACATATCGTGACTAGCTCCAATCAGTATTGATAGGTAAGGGAGAGAGAGAAATTGCGACCGGGTTGCGTATAGTAATCAACGGATGACACACTAGTTGGTCGGGCGCTGACCGTGTCAGGAACATCAAGCGCATTCCAGTAGGTTTTATTAAAGACGTTGAAGAGACCAGCCTGGAGCGTCAGACCTTTGACCGCCGCAGGTTTCCAATAGGCGGTCAAATCAACGATCCCATAGCCAGGTGCCTTAAAGTTTGTGGTCGGATCTTGCACTTTGGTACGTGCTGCAGCCATGGTCATTTGTGCTCGGGCACCCCACTGCTCTGCCTCATAAGACAGACCTAAAATACCGCGCAATGGTGCGACACTATTCAGGTACTGATTCAGGTGACGATCTTTACCTTCTGTCCAGGCCAATGAACCATAGACATTCCATCCTGGACTAAATGTCCAATCTCCACGTGCTTCGATACCGTAAATTCTGACATCCGCTCTGTTTTCATAGCTAAAGACGCCCAATGGATAGCGTGGATCCCAAGTCGATGCGGCCTCTTCGATAAAATTACTATAAGAGGTATCAAACCATGTGATCGAGGCACTGTAAGTTTTGGCTGCATATTTCGCACCAAACTCCCAACCATGACTACGTTCATCTTTCAGGTCAGGGTTACCATTTCGTAGATACAAACCGGGCGCACCAAATTGGCTGTATAACTGCGTGGGCGTCGGTGCATTAAAGCCTTTGGAGTACTGACCATACAGCGTCAGATCCTGAGTTGCCTTCCACGACACTAAGACTTTCGGCGACCAAGCCTGGCCACTTCTTGAAGACAGTGATGTAAAGACTGGATTACTATTGAAATTCGCATTCGTTTTGGGTGAATAGCTGTAATCATCAAAACGAATGGCTGGTGTAATCGTCAAACGATCATCAAAGAACCCAACCGTATTTTGCAACCAAACACCTAAATTCTTACCATCTACGGTCGGCAAGTCGGCCTGATTATTATGGAAGAAACCGCATGTTGAAAAAGGAGGAGAGTTCGCTGGGCATGAATCTCGCCCTATCTGCTGTTGCTTGAGTTCTGTACCGTAATACTCAAGCCCAAACTCCCAGAATTGACTCACTGGTCCACGAAACGCTTTGTTCATATCAAAGCTCAGACCATACATTGACTCTTCGACCTTATTTTGGCGATAAAAATCACCAATTGGCGTCGTCAGTCGCCACGCATCCTGAGTCTCAGATGACTCAACTTTCTGCCACCAGATTTTCGCATTGAACGCGTCAATCAACATCCCTTCTCTTGGACTCACCCAACCATAATCCAGCGCAACGCTTTGACGCTTGAGTTTGGAATCCAACATATTGCGTCCAGGCGTATATGTCGTTGGACTCTGATTCAACTGATTCTCATCTTCTGAGCGATCAAAGTAAGAGGCACTCAAACCCAATTCATGTCCGCCATCAAAACTTTGCTCTGCTCTGAGTAAATAGCTTTGTTGAGTGTAATTACTGGGATTAACCTCTGAGCGCTTTGTTCCATAGCCGCCCACCTTTCCGGCGTTCTGCATGGCATCGCCTGAACGTACGCCTGCTTGAAACAACCAGCGCAAACCAAAATCAGTTTCCGCAGCAACTGCACCATTCAACGTCCAGCTGTTATCAACCGAGTAATAGCCTGTTTTACCAATCACGCCATATCCGCGCTCAGGATTAATCAAATCGTACGGACGCAGGGTGCGCACATCGAGCACACCACCCAACGCACCAGAACCCACAGCCGTAGAATCAGTTCCACGAACAACATCAACAGCACTGAGCGACGCAAAATCAAATGCATTGGCACCGCCTTTCACGTCACCACGGATTTCAGTAATATACGGCTGACGGATACCATCAATACGCGTCACAACGCGGGTACCTTCAAGACCGCGGATATTAACGCTCTTGCTCGTGGTGTTGTAGTTCACACCAGGATCAATTCGCGCACCCAATTCATTTAAATCTGTCACTTGTAGTGCATCTAGCTCCCTACGCGTTGTTTCGGTGACCCAAGGGGTTTGTTCGACTGAAACTTCACCCGTCACCGTAATTGTGTCGAACTGTTGTGTTTCCGAACTTTGCGCACCCTCATGTTGAGTCGTAGTGTTTTGCGCTGATTGCGCCATGACGCTGTGAGTCCCCAATGCTGCTGAGAGCGCGATGACTCCAAGCGCGCCCCGAACTGCTATATCAGAAGTATCCATATCCGCCGTGTGAATAAGTTGGTTTGTTTTAATGCAGGAACGCAAATGATACATATTCTCATTACGATTCGCAAACCTAAAATCAGTTACTAACTAAAACTTAAATAAGTTCTTCACACAAAAGCGATTTGAAATCCTTTTATTTTGATTTAAATCAACACATTACAAAATTCCCTCAAAAACAACAAAAACATCGACCCTGTATTAATTCAAAAAGATGATGAGCACAGGGTCGAATCCTTGATTATTTGATGACTCGCATGAAGGGGAATTAGTATTTGTAAGTCAGATTCACTGCGAAATTTCGGCCTGGTTGCGTGTAATAGTCCACACCTCGGGCGATTGGCGCTGACCCTGCGCGAGGCACATCCAACGCATTCCAATATGTTTTGTCAAACACGTTAAACAAGCCGGCTTGAACGGTAAGACCTTTGATTGCAGACGGCTTCCAGTACGCTGTCACATCCACCAAGCCATAGCCAGGCGCTTTGAAATCAGGATATTTATGCGTCAACGTTGCTTCAGGATAAGCCACCTTGGTTCTTGCCATCGTGGCAGTGAACTGGCCTCGAACGCCCCATTGCTCACTGTCATACGACAAACCCACAATCAGTCTGAGCGGCGCAACTGAGTTCAGATATCTATTTGTGGCACGATCCTTACCCACAGTCCAAGCCATCGAACCATCGAGGCGCCACCCGCGACTAAACGCCCAATGTGCTTTCGCTTCAAGACCGTAAATACGAACATCGCTCAAATTATCAAAACTCGTCACACCCATTGGGTACAGAGCTACCTTCGGCAATGCGACTTGATCAATGAATTGGCTGTAACTCGTGTCAAACCAGGTCAAAGCACCTTGCGCATGCTCATCACCCGTTTTGACCCCAAACTCCCAACCATGACTTCTTTCTGCTTTTAGATTCGGATTACCAGTAAACAAATAAAGGGTTGGAGAGCCGTAACGACTGTAGAGCTGTGTAACTGTCGGTGCGTTAAAACCAGTGGCATACTGCGCATACAGGGTGAGATTCTGAATCGGTGTCCAGCTCAGATTCACTTTTGGCGACCAGGCCTGCGCACTTCTTGATGGTAGGGATATTGCGGATGGATTATCAGCCAAATACGATCCACCAATACTCGGTGTGTAGCGATACTCATCAAAACGAATCGCCGGTGTCAACATCAATGAATCATCAAAGAACCCAATTTCATTTTGCAACCAAACGCCTAAGTGTTTCCCTTCAGTCTTTGGCATGTCAGACTGATTGCTATTGAAATAAGCACAAATGGAGTCTGGCGCAAATTTGGCTGGGCAAGAATCGCGACCCTTCAGGTGCTGTTTTAAAGTCGAACCGTAAAATTCACCACCGAACTCCCAACGCTGTGTAACCGGACCCTGTATGGTTTTGGTCATCGCCATATCAAGACCTAACGTGGTTTCTTGGATTGAGTTTCTTCGGTAGTAATCGCCTTTAGGCATTCGTGTTCTTAAAGCCGTGGAAGCACTCCACAAGTCAACACTTTGCCAATAAGCCTTCGCTTTAAATGTATCTAGCCATGCATCTTGTGTGGTTTTATGCCACGTATAGCCTAGCGCCAAACTTTGTCGCTTCAGATCTTCATTCACATAGCTTTGGCCCGGGGCAAACATCAGAACATCCTGACCTAGGTTTGAAAGATCATCACGTCGATCAAAGTAATTCGCCGATAAATCAATGACGTGCCCATCCTCAAAATGTTGTTCGAGCTTGACCAGATAATTCTGCTGGGTGTAGCTCTTAGGATTTGTCTGATTCCGTTTAGCCCCGTAACCACCGATTGTTGCTTGATTCTTAATTTCATGTCCCTGCTTTACGCCAGCTTGAAATAACCAGCGCAACCCGAAGGTTGTTTTGGCAGCAACCGCCCCATTGAGCATCCAGCTGTTATCACGAGATTGATAGCCAGTTCTGACCATCACGCCAAAATCATTGGCAGGATTAATCACATCATCAGGGCGCAAGCTATGGACATTCAGCACACCGCCTAAGGCACCAGACCCTACAGCGGCAGAGTCATTCCCGCGAATCACATCCACAGCATGCAACGCACCAAAGTCAAACGCATCAGATCCGCCACGAATCCCACCTCTTATGCTTCTGACATCTTCCAGATAAGATTGCCGAACACCATCGATTCGCGTCACAACGCGCGTCCCTTGCAATCCTCTGATATTGATACTTTTTGCGGTGTTATTAAAGTTCACACCTGGCTCAACTCGCGAACCAAACTCATTGAGATTGTTGACCAGCAAAGCATCCAACATCTGCTTTGTGGTTTTTGTAACCCACGGCAATTGGGTCGTTTCTGGATCTCCAATCACTGTAATTGCTTTGAGTTGAGTTGCGGCTGGTGTTTGCACTGCCTCAGCAGTTAAAGATGTTGAATGAACTCCTTGAGCCACCACGTTTGCCGATCCTAAAACCATCGACAACGCGGTCAATTGAAACGTATTGCAGACCGTACTTCTAGAAACACCCATGATGATTCGATAACTCAGTTGATTGATAATTACAAAAAACACAACCGAGAATGATATAGATTCTCATTATCAATATCAAGTATTTTTTAGCAATTTTGCTTGAATTCTGCATTACAGCACTCGTTCCAAAAGTTCTTTTTTAGAAAACCAAATCATCTGCACAAAATTCATTTTGGCCTTACAATGCGATTTCAGTTTTTTGTTGCAGCGGATTCATTTAAATAAATTTGTTTTTTCTGCAACAAAGCCTTGACACCGAAAAAATTTAAGGTAATAATTGAATGCTTGAGCGGGTCGGTAGCTCAGTCGGTAGAGCAGCGGACTTTTAATCCGTTGGTCCCGGGTTCGAGTCCCGGCCGACCCACCAAAACTGCATAAAGGTCAATCAAATCAGATTGGCCTTTTTTGCTTTCTGAGCACTTGTTTTTTGTTTCTGCCGCATATCTGATTCAGAGCCATATGCATCCCAAAACTGACATAGTGCCCTTCTTGTGCCCGTGCACCCCTTAGACGAAAACCCTTCTTGTCTACAGGTAAACACGCATAAGAAGTCCGGTAAAACAACGTGACGCAAGACAGCTTTCTAGTTATGGTGTCTTTGTAACAACAGGACTCACACTTTTGATTGATAGACACCTAACGTTGACTCGACGCCCTGCGAGCCAAGCCTGCCCTTTATGCTATGAATGATTTTGTCAAAAACTTCGATATCAAACTACCGGATGGTGCTCACTTGTTTGGTCAACAAGTCGGTAAAGGTCACCCCGTGTTGTTTATCAGCGGCCTAGCAGGGACCGCCTGCTTCTGGCAAGCATCAACGGCACAAATGCGAAGCCAACGATGCATCACGTTTGATCAGCGTGGGATCGGTGCCTCTGCGCGCGGCAATGATCCGTTAAGCATTGAACAACTGGCGCAAGACTGCATCACCATTCTGGATGAAATCGATTTACCCAGCGCGCATATCGTGGGGCACTCGACCGGTGGCTGCATTGCCATGACACTCGCCCTACAAAATCCAGAGCGTGTCCGTTCATTGGTGCTTAGTGCCACTTGGGGACATCAAAACAACTATATGAAAAGCCTATTTGGCTTGCGCAAAGAGCTTTTACTGACACAACCTGGGCTTTATGCTCGACTAAGTCCATTTCTGGCGTTTCCAACCGAATGGTTAGAGCAGCATCCGGAACTGATGACCATGCCCTCTAGAGAATGGTCTGAGGAACGCATACGCATTGTGCATGAACGCATCGAAGCGTTACTGGCGTTTGATCGACTGGATGATCTCGGAAAAATCAAATGCCCCACATTAATCATGGGCGCACGCGACGATCTTTTAGTGCCAGACGCGCTGCAAAAAACATTGCAGCGCCATATTCCTCATGCGGAGTCATATTGGTTCGATCGTGCAGGTCATTTTTATCCGGTCTCACGTTATGAACAATTTGCCCGACTGGTTTTAAGCTGGACGGATGCGAATGAAGGCATTTCACCGATCTGAACAAATCTAAAGCAAAAAAAACACACAAAATCGAATAAAAAACCGTCTCACCCACCATAAATGGTTCGTTGGTACGGTATGATAGTTCCGCTCAAAATCACCTTGATCATTCTGGACATGTTTTGTCCGGACAATATGGCTGTGCAAAAAAGCCCTGATTGTTTTGATCAAGTCGATTGAGCAACCTCGCATCCGACCACACACAAGTTCAGCAACTCACTGCAGCTTGCGGCTGACTCATGAGGGGGAAGAATAAAGAACATGCATCATGGAGCCGAAATGGACAACGATCAAACAACTGAATTCCGTATCGAACACGATCTGCTAGGGGATCTTCCAGTGCCTAAGCAGGCGTACTACGGTGTGCACACTTTACGTGCGATGCAAAACTTTCCAATCACCGGACAGACAATTGGTCAGGTTCCGGATTTGGTCAATGCGTTGGCAGAGATTAAAGCAGCGTGCGCGCGAGCAAACCAAGACTTGGAAATGCTCGATGCAAAACGTGCAAATGTCATCATTCAGGCTTGTGAAGAAATCATCCAAGGCAATTTGCATGACCACTTTACGGTGGATCTGATTCAAGGCGGTGCGGGGACCTCAACCAACATGAACGCCAATGAGGTCATTGCTAACCGTGCACTTGAACTCATGGGATACGAACGGGGCGAGTACGAGCACTTGCACCCCAATGAACACGTCAACATGAGCCAATCGACCAATGACGTCTACCCAACCGCCATTAAACTTGCTCTCTATCGGGGCTGCGAGCGTCTATTGTTGGCTCTGACATCACTCAGCGCCTCATTCGATCGCAAGGCCGTTGAGTTCAAAGACATTCTTAAAATTGGTCGCACTCAGCTTCAAGATGCGGTCCCTATGACACTGGGGCAGGAATTTAAGACCTATGCCGTGAGCATGGACAACCTGATCACTCGACTTCGCGCAGCATTGCCATTGATCAGCGAAATCAATATGGGCGCGACGGCCATCGGAACTGGAATTAACACACACCCCAACTACGCAAAATCAGTCTGCAGCCATCTGGCCCGCATCACTGGTTTACCGGTGTGTACCTCACGTGACCTGATTGAAGCCACTCAGGATATGGGGTCTTTTATCCATCTCTCGGGTGTGCTCAAACATATTGCACTCAAGCTCTCTAAAATTAGTAACGATTTACGCTTACTCTCGAGTGGTCCACGTGCTGGAATCGGCGATATCAACCTACCGGCCAAACAAGCCGGTTCCAGCATCATGCCCGGCAAAGTCAACCCGGTAATTCCAGAAGTCGTTAACCAAGTCGCTTTTGAAGTGATTGGTTTGGACATGACCGTGTCTATGGCGGCAGAAGGCGGTCAATTGCAGCTCAACGCGTTCGAGCCCATCATCGCGCACGCTTTATTTCAGAGCATTGCACACTTGTGTAACGCCATGCACACCCTTGAGGTGAACTGTGTGGACGGCATTACACCTAACCACGAACAACTGCAATCTCAAATGGATCGTTCAATTGTTCTGGTCACGGCTCTGAGCCCTTACATTGGCTACCGTCACGCCACTCAGGTTGCCAAAGAAGCGTTAGAAACCGGCAAGCGGGTTTACGACATCGTGCTTGAGAAAAAACTGATCGATAAAGAAAAGCTCGATAAGATTATGATGCCTCAGGCTTTGACCACACCTCGCGCACCGATCGTTTAAAGCACAGCAATTTCATCAGATTTTTTCTATAAAAAATCGGGCATGTTCACTGCGAACATACCCGATTTTTTACTCTGATGCTTTAATTGACTAAGGCTCCGATCGCCTTTAACGTGCCGGTGAAATACGCACCTCCGCACCACGCCTCTTCACCTCCAGCCCCTCAGACGGCAAAATCTTCAATCCTTCAAGCCCTTTAATGTAGCTAGAGCCCTGCATCTGCATCACGCGAATCTTATTGCGCATCACAACCGGGTTATGAACGGGCATCCCAAACATCCAGACCTCTTCCAACAGGCGTGCTGAGTTAAATTCACCGGTGTGATTCACATTCAGCCCCAGGCAAAGCATGTGCCCTTCGCGACCAAAGACCGCAATGCTATCTAGGTCGATTTCCATACTGAGTGTTTGGCCACCTTCATAGCGCCAACCTGTTGACAAATCCCACCATTCATCGCCTTCAGGCAGATAGATCTCAGTTGTCGTACCTGGCTGCATGGTCGGTGCCACCAACAAGGCGGGCCCCAACATATATTGAGTATCCCAAACATGGGCTTGTGCGTCTTGTGGGAAACTTAATGCCATCGAGCGCTGAACTGGCAATCCGGTTCGTGTCGCGTCTTCAATCGCACCTAATACGTACGGCACCAAGCGATAACGCCATTGCATCCAGTGATGCAAGATTTTTCGCTCCTCAGGTGTCCAACGTTCTGATAATAAGAGTGCGGCGCTTTCAAACTGGAAATTCCCAGAGAATACGGCCATCGCCAGCCATCTTAAGAACAGTTCTGTGTCCAGTGTTTCGGGATCTTGATCCTCATGACCCAACGCAAGCATCTGAAGTGGCACACCGCTCGAGCCCACAGTCAGCGCCAACTGAATCGACTGACGCATCCCTTCCCAGCTTTGCTCGACAGGGATTGGCGATTGCCAGGGATAGCGTTGCGCGGCCTGTACCAGATCACTGGTCAACACAACCCCTTCAGGTGGCACCTTGTCACCTGCACACGCATCATACAGAGACGTTCTTGCCAAAATCGGATACACAGCCCGCAACAAATCACCCGTTTCACCGCCTCGCGCAGTCACATCTTCCGGGATTGGGATCGCTGCCTGACAGCTCACGGCGCCTAACCCTTCTTCGGCTAACTGACGGTGGCGCTCCACCCAAAGCTGATACACATCACGATTCGTCAGATCCAACCAAGCACAATCTTGATTGTTCATCACAGGGTGTTCTGGTGTGATCCAAACATCAGCTGTATCGTCATCGGCCAATAGCCAACCCCGATCTTCCAGCTCAGCAAAGACTAACTTTTCAGTCTGCGTCATCGAACCAGCTTGCACCGCTGGAATCGTTGGCAGGCAAAGCTGAACATTCGCTTCAGCAAAAGTCTCCAGTGTGGCTTTGGGATCTTCAAATCGTGTCAAATCCCACTCCAGCGCCAAGCGGCTATCAGAAAAACGCCAAGCCATGGGCTCACGCATCATGACAGCATCCAGACAAACACCTGCGTCACGCAATGCCTGCACGGTGGTCAAAAGCTCACTGGTTGAACATTCACGTGGTTGACGCAGCCAGATGCCCATCGCCCACAGCAACGGTTGACCGGCTCGACCGGTTAACGCGGTGTACTGATTCAAGATATCAATGGGCTCTGCCACAAAAAGAAAAATATCAAAAACGCTTTGTTGCGCTCGCACCCGATATTGGTTTTCAACAGTACTTGCGACATCATGCTCAACGCGGCCTAGGGTGTTCACATAAACACCCCAACCTTGCGGGCTCCATGCCAGCGGTAAGGCTCGATGTTCAGGTTTCGAAGAATCGATATACTCACCACGTCGATCGACATCGTCGTGAGCTTGTCCCAGACCACAGACCATTTCGTCATCGCTCAAACCGATCTGAAATGACCAATGCTCATCGTCTGAAACAACGTTATCTAAGACAGCTTGACTCACCGGCAACACCCGATCATCGTCATCAAGCTGCACTAACGTCACAGAAAACGGTGCTTTACGCACCAGCAGTCCAGTTTGCCCCTGACGAATCAGCCAACCTTGCGTTTCCTCATCAAGGCTCAGCTCTGCTTCACCAACGGCCTCGGGTCGCGCCAGCAACATCTCTGCAAGCGCACGCGCTCTAGGTCTAGCTGGCATATCATCCTGGACTGCCTCAGCTTGACCGATCCGCAGCCGATACATTCCCGGCGCATGGGGTTCGATGACGAGATGGTAACCATCTCCGGCATCAAACAGATGTCTGGATGGGCGGCTTTCAAGCCAATCAAGTGTGTCAAGATTCATTTGCATTCGGAACCCGTAGACGTCCAATCCCTTATTCTGACGGAATTGGCACAATTTATAAACTTCAAACGTCTGCTCCTTCAAAAACATTCGACTCAACAAACATTTCTGTATTCACAGATTCTGGCGCGCACTCGCCTTGCGTGCTACAACTGAGCTATAAAACGACCCAGTGTGACTGAAAGGATTTCAACAACTCATGCCATCTTTGACCGATTGTCTGAACCTCGCCACGCAAGCTGCTAGAGCAGGCGCTGCTGTCTTACGTGATTTTCAAAAACAACCTGATTCTCTGATCATCGACTTTAAGGGACGCAACGATCTCGTCTCACAAGCCGATCGACAGTCCGAAAAAGTCATCATTGAAACACTTAGACAGGGCACGCCGAATATGGCTATTATCGCCGAGGAGTCCGGCGCTGTGTCAGGAAAACACGCAACTTGGCATATTGATCCCTTAGATGGCACCACAAACTACCTTCATGGACTGGGTTATTTTGCGGTTTCAATCGGCTTAATGGCCCACGCAGGCAGCACAGACGCCAGCGGAAACATCCTAACTGAGGACACCCCAATCCTTGGTGTGGTCTATGATCCAACGCGCGAAGAGATGTTTACGGCCATTCGCGGTGAAGGCGCTTTCCTCAACGGGCAACCCATTCAACAATCCAATGTACAGAGCCTGGATCACGCATTGATTGCGGCAGGCATTCAGGTCAGACGCCCCGAAGATCTTGAAGCTTATCTGCGCATTATTCATGATCTTGCACAATCCTCCCGCGGTATTCGCCGGTTCGGGGCTGCTGCGCTAGACCTTGCTTGGTTAGCTTGTGCGCGCGTTGATGGATACGTCGAAGAAAAGCTCGAAAGCTGGGATGTAGTTGCTGGCACAGTCATTGCCAGAGAAGCCGGTGCCTTGGTGTCTGACCCGTTATTACCCGAAGACAATTGGCCTAAAGCAGGTCGTGTGGTCGCTTCCGGTCCTACGCTTCACGATCAGCTAATTGCTTTCTATCGACAGCACATGCAGTTGACACCTTAAAAATCGAATAATCACGCGACATTTAGCCGCGCGCAGTCTGCTCAAGCTCACCCGACTCATACTGCGCTCGCAACGCTCTGCGCAATGTTTTACCCACTGTGTTTTTAGGCAATGATTTCACAAACACAAATGCCCGTGGGCATTTATACGGCGTTAAATGCTCAGTTGCCCATTGACGCAACCCGGCTTCTTGTAAGTTTTCTGAACGCGGCACCACAAACAACCAGACCACTTCCCCACAAACCGCATCTGGAAAGCCCACAGCTGCGCACTCAAGTACCTCGGGGTGCGCAGAAAACACGCGATCAATTTCAGCTGGATACACATTAAAGCCCGATGTCACCACCATATCTTTTTTGCGATCCACTAAAACGAGGTGACCGACCTCATTGATCAACCCCATATCACCCGTCAAAAAATAACCGTCGTCGGTCATACATGCTTGGGTTTGGGCCGGATCTTGCCAATAGCCGAGCATGACTTGAGGCCCACGAACCGCCACCTCACCAACTTTCCCCTGCACAACGGGTTTGTGATGCTCATCTAAAACCTGGATATCCGTCCAGATCAACGGCAATCCCACGGTTTCAAAGAAATGCGTGGTGTCCATCGGTACCGCTGAAATGACCGGTGAAGTCTCCGACATGCCATAGCCTTGAACAATGGTCAAACCCGTCAAAGCTTGCCAAGCTTGTGCCACACTCACCTGAACGGCCATGCCACCACCAAATGTTAAGCGCAAACTCGAGAAATCCAACTCACGAAACTGTGGGTTATGCAGCAACGCATTGAACAAGGTATTTACCCCCGGCACGATGGCAGGAGGTGATTGTTTCCAGACGGACACTACCTGATGCAGATCGCGTGCATTGATCACAAGGGTTATCGTCATCCCTGAAAACAAAGCGTACAACCCACAGATAGTCATCGCAAAAATATGATAAAGCGGCAGTGCGGTGAGCATTGACAACGGTCGATTTCGTAAATGACCCAGTGCGGGCGTAGACACTTCGTGAATCTGTAACACATTGGCCACAATATTGGCATGTGACAACATGACGCCTTTGGGTTCGCCCGTTGTCGCACCGGTGTACTGTAAAAACACCATATCTTGTGGACTTACTTGCAAAGGCTTTAGCACACCACCTGCTTTCTGATTCAAAGCGCGTCCCTGCTTCAGAACATGCATCAACATCTGGGCTTGTGGCAGTTTCCAGGCAGGCACTTTGCGTTGAATCGTCTTCACCACAAAATTCGTCATCCACGCTTTGGGTTGCGGCAAGAGGTCACCGACACGAACGACAATCTGATGCGCGGGCATCAAATCACTCTGAACCTTTTGTAACGTGTGCGCAAACGTTTCAAACACCACGATCACAGAGGGCTGGCTGTCTCGCAACAATCCCGATAATTCATGGGCGGTATACAGTGGATTCACATTCACCACCACATGCCCTGCTCGCAAAGTGCCTACAACTGTGGCCAAGCTTGCAGCAACATTGGGCAACATAATTGCCACCCGAGAGCCTTTGGGCAAATTGAGCGATTGCAACCAGAAAGCCCAGTCAAAAGCCTGCTGACTGAGTGCTTCATACGTCACAGCATGCCCTAAATGTATACAGGCGACTCGTTGTGCGTATTTGGTAAAGGCTTCATCCAGCATCGCAACCAGCGATGAATAATCATGCGGACTTCTCTCCAACCTTCTCTCCCATGAACCTGATGCTCTAACAATCGTGGTTTTGGCTCGATAATAATGCCTGATGACCACGTTAATCGATTGAACAACTCATAACGTGCTGATATAAAGTGTCTGGCGTGATATGGTGAGCAGCACAAACCGATTTCGCTCGGGAGAGCCTTATTCGATCGACACAGGCTGATTCGTAACTGGCTAATAAGACTCACGACGATTAAAATATGCTTGACTCTCTCGCATCCGACAATCTATCGCCGTCAGTCCAGAGGGGATTGACCCGGCACACAATCAGGCAAATAAAAGCATGACTGACACAGATCGCACTCAAAGCACCGCACGCCGACTGGATACTGAAGACGCTCAGCTCGCGCTGGCCCGCGTACAAGAACAATTACGTCGCCATGCCGTTGTTGAAAACATTTCTAGTCACGACTCAGAATCTGATGCAAGCGATAAAGTGCAAGTCAACTTGCTGCAAAAACAACACGAAGACGCGTTGCGCACACTGGTTAACGACTTACACCCAGCTGACATTGCGTTTATTCTGGAATCACTTCCCAAAGAAGAGCGTCAATTAATTTGGAACTTAGTGCGCTCTGAGTTCGACGCCGATGTGTTGCTGGAAGTGGCTGATTGGGTTAGACAATCTCTGATCGACAGCATGGATCGCGCCGATCTCGTAGCCGCCACTGAGAACATGGACGCCGACGAGATTGCGGACTTGGTGGCCAACTTACCACCTGACGTCATCGCCGAAGTTCAAAAAGGCCTCACCCTTAAAGAACGCGCACAACTCATTGAAGCCATGGGCTACCCAGAAGACAGTGTGGGGGGCATCATGGACTTTGAAATGGTCCGTGTGCGCGATGATGTTCGTCTGGAGGTCGTACTGCGCTACCTCAGAAGGCTCACTGAGCTGCCCGATCACACAGACCAAATCTTTGTGGTGGATCGTGTCGATCGCCTGCTTGGCGTTTTGCCGCTCACTGCACTCCTCGTGAACGATCCCGATGAATCAGTTCACAACGTCATGAGCACCGCTTATCTGACACTTAACCCACATGACGATGACGCTGAAGCCGCTTCAGCTTTTGAGCGTTATGACTTGGTGTCAGCACCCGTGGTGGATGACCGTGGCCGTCTGGTCGGGCGCGTCACAATTGACGACGTGGTGGACGTGATTCGAGAAGACAATGATGAGCAGGCTTTGTCTCGTGCCGGTATGCAAGAAGAGGACATTTTTGCGCCCTTTGCCCGCGCTTTACGCAACCGTTCACCTTGGCTGCTGCTAAACCTCTGTACAGCCGGTATTGCCGCTTATGTGGCGTCTCGATTTGAAGACACTGTGAGTCACATTGTGGTTCTGGCGTTCTTGATGTCGATTGTGGCTGGGATTGGTGGCAACTCTGGTAACCAGACAATGACTATCATCATTCGTGCACTGGCCGTCGGTCGGGTCACCAGTGCAAATGCTTGGTTGCTCATCAAGCGAGAAATCACTGTGACGTTTATGGTGGCATTACTAGGGAGCTTTGTGGCTGGCTTATTTGCCTGGGGTATTTCAGATTCGGTACCAATTGCTTTGGTGATGATGGCTGCGCTCATCGGTAATATGCTGGTTGGTGCGCTCGTGGGCGTCCTTGTCCCCATGATCCGTTCCCGATTCGGTAAGGACCCGGCCATTGGTTCATCCGTGTTACTGACTTTTGCGACGGACTCTTTGGGATTTTTTATCTTTCTGGGTTTGGCTACGCTCTTTCTGATTTAATTTTCCGCCTATTCTTCACAGAAGGACGCAGACGGCATGACTTTGCTTTATGACGCCCCTATTGAAGACATGCGTTTTTTGCAAGCGCATGTCACTGGCTTATCTAGACTCCGATCATTGCCGCAGTTTGAAGGAATCACAGCCGATCTTGCGCACGCCATCCTCGAAGAAGCTGCGCGTTTTGCCAATGAAGTCATTGCGCCACTAAATCCTGCCAGTGATCGCCAACCAGCCTCATTACAAGCCGATCAGGTGCAAACTTCACCCGGCTATCGAGAGGCGTATCAGAAATTCATCAAAGGTGGCTGGAACGGTTTAGACTGCTCACCCGAAACGGGTGGCCAAGGTTTGCCGCAATCTCTGTCCATGAATGTCAATGAAATGTGGCACAGTGCCAGCCTGTCTTTCGCGTTGTGTCCTATGCTCACCTCAGGAGCGATTCATGCCGTACAAGGCCATGCGAGTGCGGATTTACAAGCCCGTTATTTGAAACGCCTCGTGAGTGGCGAGTGGACTGGCACCATGAATCTGACTGAACCTCAAGCAGGTTCTGATTTGGCTGCAATCACCACCCGCGCCGTGCCTGAAGACGATCATTACCGACTCTTTGGCACCAAAATCTTCATTACGTATGGCGATCACGATCTAACCGACAACATCGTTCACTTGGTGCTAGCACGTTTGCCTGACGCCCCAGCAGGCATCAAAGGAATCTCCTTATTTCTGGTTCCCAAACAGATCGAAACCACCGAGGGGCAAACGGTGCGTAATGATGTGGTCTGTACCGCCTTGGAGCACAAAGTCGGTATTCACGGCAGTCCAACCGCGGTGATGACCTTTGGAGACAACGAAGGCGCAATCGGCTATCTAGTGGGGCAAGCTAATCAAGGTTTGTTCTACATGTTCACCATGATGAATCACGCCAGACTGCAGGTCGGATTACAAGGTGTTGCCGTGTCACAACGGGCATTTCAGCTCGCACGCGAATACGCACACACCCGACGCCAAGGTTCCACTCTATTAAAGACAGGTGGTCAGGGCATGATCGAAGATCACCCCGATGTCAGACGACTATTGCTGACGATGGAAAGCACCGTGCAAGCCATGCGTGCACTCGCACTAGAAGCCGCCACTGAACTTGATCTAAGCACTCAAGCAGATGCGCAAGCGGCTCAACGCGCCCAAGTGCGCGCAGACCTACTAATTCCCGTTGTTAAAGGTTGGTGCACCGAGCAAGCGGTTGAGATCACTTCCATGGCCATGCAAGTTCATGGCGGCATGGGCTACATCGAAGAAACTGGGATTGGCCAACTGTGGCGAGATGCCCGCATCACCCCGATTTACGAAGGTACCACGGCGATTCAGGCCAATGATTTTGTGAGTCGCAAATTGCTGCGCGACCAAGGTCAAGCAATGCAGGGCTTATTAGCAGACATGCTTACCGTGTGTAAGGCCCTTGCGGATTCTCAACAGTCGATGCTGCAAACATTAGGACTCCAACTACAGCAAGCGACAGACACGCTACAAAGCTGTCTAGACTTCATCCTATCTCGCCAAGAAGCAGACCGTTCAGCGGTGTATTTCACCTCAGTACCACTTTTGATGCTCACAGGGTTTGTGGCTGGTGGCTGGATGCTTGGACGGTGTGCACTCGCTGCGATGGCTGAATCCACTATTTGCGAAACGACCCAAGCACAACATTTAAAGCTTGCAAGCGCTTACGGACAACTGGTTCTGATGCCTGCACTGGGCTTATCGCATTCTATTCTGCACGGACACGAGGTGCTTACCCATCTCTGAGACCATCCAATGGCAGAATAGAACACTTCCGTTTCATTTCACCATTGCATCACGCAGGCCAATCCTCAATTCGACCACACTATGATGTACTAAGGAGATCCATCTATGCAGTCCCTGTCTTCTCTAGCGCCAGAAAAAGCCGCACAGATTCAACTGGTTCTCTGCGATATTGACGACACAGTGACCACGCATGGGGCGCTGACTGCACGTGCTTATGCGGCGATGGAGTCACTCCAGCAGGCCGGCATTGAGGTCATCCCGATTACCGGTCGTCCAGCAGGTTGGTGTGACCACATTGCCAGAATGTGGCCAGTCTCAGCTATTGTCGGAGAAAACGGTGCATTTTTTATGCGCTACGACCGTGCACAACGTCGCATGCACCAGCATTTCTGGACAGACCCACAAACCCAACAAGATAATCGACGCAAGCTCGATCAACTGGCGCAAACCATTCTTCGCGAAGTGCCCGGCTGCGCATTGGCCAGTGACCAACCTTATCGAATTGCCGATCTGGCCGTGGATTTCTGCGAAGACGTGGAACCTTTGGGCGAAGCCGATATTGACCGCATTGTGAACCTCTTTGAAGAGGTCGGCGCACAAGCCAAAGTGAGCTCAATTCATGTGAACGGCTGGTTTGGTGACTACGACAAGCTCAGCATGACAAAAACCTTACTCGAGCAATATTGGCCCGAGCTAGTCGATCGCATAGATGAGACTGCGCTTTTTATTGGAGATTCAGCCAATGATGCGCCGATGTTTGGATTCTTTCCGATTTCTGTAGGTGTTGCCAACGTACGCGATCAGTTGCACCGAATTGCCACACCACCCAAATTCATCTGCTCACAATACTCAGGTGATGGATTTGTTGAAATGGCACAAACGCTGCTACAGCATCGCAATCAATCCAAATAAAACCTGACGAGGTTACAACACAATGAAATCGCTCAACATTGTCACTTGGAATGTCCAGTGGTGCAAAGGCATCGATGGAAAAATTGATGCACAACGAATTATCGACGGGGCATACGCACTTTGCGACTTTGATATTCTGTGCCTCCAAGAGATTTCTGTAAATTTTCCGGGGTTAACTGAAGACACCCCAGCAGATCAGGTCGCTCTCTTTCAATCATTGCTACCTAACTACCACATCGCATTTGGCGCAGCCATTGATGAGCAACCAAGTGGACAAGTAACACGCCAACAGTTTGGCAATCTGATTGCCAGTCGTTTGCCCATTTTACGCACCCAGCGCATCAATTTGCCGTCTCCCGTGGATACCAACAGCCCCCTGCCCGGCATGGAGCGCATGTGTTTGACCTGCACCGTACAAGCCCCATGGGGCCCTTTGCGTATCATGACCACGCATTTGGAATACTACAGCCAACCACAACGACTTGCGCAAGCCAAAGCACTCTTTGAATGCCATGACACAGCTAGTTTGCGTGCGACACACCCGACGCCTGAAGGCAGGGCGCAAACACCCTATCAAGCCAAACCAGAAACACTGGACGCCTTTCTTTGCGGTGATTTCAACTTCACAGCCGAGAGCGCCGAATATCAACAAATCATTCAGCAGAACTGTATCAACCCATGGTTTGATGCATGGCCCTTATGCCATCCAGATCAGCCGCACGATCCGACATTTCATTTGTACGATCACACCTACGGACCTGAGCCTGTGTGCTGTGATTTTTTCTTTATTAGCCAATCTCTGCGTTCACGGGTACAGTCAATCCGCGTAGACACACAAACACAAGCATCTGATCATCAGCCAGTCCATTTGGTTTTAGGCGAACCACATTCAGAACCAAGGAATACAAACACACCATGAGCACTCAAGACAACGTCGCACCAGGGCGCGATTTATATCCCTACTTTGAGCGTATTACATTACGTTACGCTGATAACGACACCAATGGACACGTCAATAATGCCAGTTACTACTCATTTTTTGACACTGCTGTAGAAGGCTTCTTAACACACCACCAGTTACGACGAACCGTCACTGAGCAAGTTCGTACACTTGTTGTCGCGTCCAGCTGTCGGTATTTTAGAGAGGTGGCTTTTCCAGGCTATATCGATGTTGGCGTCAGAATTGCGCGCATGGGGAACTCCAGCATCACCTGGGATCTTGGGGTGTTTACACAAGATTCCGATGTAACAGCTGCTGCACGAGGTGAATTTGTGATTGTTTGCGCATCACCCGAAACAGGTCGGCCCACCTCGATTCCCGACGTTATACGTGAGCAGCTACTTAAACTTTCTGCTTAGAAAAAGAAAGAGAAAAACAGAGGAACAGCAGTGGCAACTCGTAAATTTTTAGTGTTGCCAAATGCCAGCGACCTCCCGCACCCTAGGCACTTGCCTGCAAGAGACGGTGATTTAGTCTAATATTCACAAAAACGCACAAACAACAATACAAACGACAATTTCAAAAATGCAATTCGTATACAACGCTCCACCGAAACTCTTTAGCCTAAACGCGTTGTTTAACCAAACAAGAGGTCTTCTTGAAAAATGAGCCAAGAATCTTCAAATACTGCGGTTAGGTTCACAAAAGTTACAAAAGTCTGGGGTCAAACAATCGGATTACATCCGATGGATCTGACATTAGAAGAAGGCGACTTCTCGGTCCTCTTGGGACCTTCAGGATGCGGCAAGACAACGACATTAAGGTTAATTGCAGGGCTTGAGACGCCCTCAGAAGGTCGTATCGATATTTTTGAAGAAGACGTAACACACACGCCATCATCCGGGCGCGGTGTCTCCATGGTTTTTCAGAACTACGCACTGTTTCCGCATCTGTCTGTCGCAGAAAATGTGGCATTTGGTTTGCGTATTCGCAAAACACCCGCAGCTGAAATCGAAACCAGACTTAAACGCAATCTGGACATGTTAGGCCTATCGCATTTACGTGACCGTAAGCCAGGGCAACTGTCGGGCGGTCAGCAACAACGTGTCGCACTGGCTAGAGCACTTGTTGCCAATGCACGGCTATGTTTAATGGACGAACCTCTCTCGAACTTGGATGCCAAACTAAGGCAAACCATGCGCGAGGAGTTGCGTGCAATTCAACAAAATCTCGGCCTATCCGTCGTCTATGTCACGCACGATCAGACCGAGGCCATGACCATGGCCGATCAAGTTGTTCTACTGAAAGACGGTCGGATTGAACAAAAAGCCACGCCCGCCACAATTTATCAACAACCTGCCTCATTATTTGCTGCGCAATTTATCGGTAGCAGCAAAATGAATGTGCTGTCCATCGAAAACGGTCGGATCGCAGGTTCTGATGTTGTGGTCGACGGCCCTCCCAACGCAAAACACTTAGGCATCCGACCTGAAGATATTCATCTGGAAGGTCAGACCGCTTGTACTGTGCAAAACACCGAATTTATCGGAGCCGATTTGCTCTTACATACACAGATCGGTGATCAAGCGCTCACCGTTCGCGCACCAGGGAAATCACCCCTGCAAGTGAACTCAGCGCTCAATCTTGGTTGGCAATCTTCGGATCAACACTGGTTCGACGCCAATGGCATACGTCTTTAAACGCTTAAGGAGACAAGTAATGAAAAAACTGGTTAGCGCACTTTCGATTGCAATGGGAGGCATTTGTCTGTCCTCACCTGCACTTGCACAAACGGAAGTGACCTTTTATTTCCCCGTCGCCGTTGGTGGCCCCATCACAAAGACCATTGACGGTTTTGCGGAAGGGTTTAACAAAGAGAACCCAGACTACAAAATCACACCCGTCTACGCCGGCACTTACCAAGAAACGCTGGTCAAAGCATTGACTGCGCATAAAGCAGGCAAACCGCCCACCTCCGCAATTCTATTATCGACCGACACCTTCACACTCATCGATGAAGATGCGGTGATGCCAATTGATGGTTTCATCAAATCAGATGCCGACAAACAGTGGCTAAACGGTTTTTTCCCATCCTTTATGGCCAACGGCCAAGTTGAAGGTAAAACCTGGGGCGTGCCTTTCCAGCGCTCAACTGTCGTGATGTACTGGAATAAAGAAGCATTCAAAAAGGCTGGGCTTGATCCAGACAAAGCCCCTGCAAATTGGGCTGAGCTCGTCAGCATGGGTGAAAAACTGACACAACGCGATGCCAACGGCAACGTCACCCAGTGGGGTATCCAAGTGCCCTCGAGCGGCTTCCCATACTGGTTATTCCAGTGTTTCACCACACCTAATGATGTATTGCTCGCCAATAGCGACGGTAATGAAGTCACGTTTGACAATGTCAAAGTGATTGAAGCCCTGCAATACTGGATGGATCTGTCTCAGACCTTAAAAATTCATCCTCCTGGTGTCGTTCAGTGGGGCACCACACCTAAAGACTTTATGGAAGGCAAGGCTGCCATTATCTGGACAACCACAGGAAACCTGACGAACATCCGTAACAACGCACCGTTTGATTTTGGTGTGGGTATGATTCCTGCCAATATCCGTCCAGGCTCACCCACTGGTGGTGGTAACTTTTATATCTTTAAAGACGCCACTGAAGCGGAACAGCAAGGTGCTTTCGAGTTTGCCAAATGGCTAACTCAGCCAGAAAGAGCCGCGCAGTGGAGTATGGATACGGGTTACGCTGCAGTCTCACCAGCTGCCTATGAAACGGATGTGCTGAAAAAATATGCGGCAGACTTCCCAGCGGCATTGGTTGCACGTGATCAGTTGGAATACGCAGTGGCGGAGTTCTCCACACATGAAAACCAGCGCGTCACCAAAGTGCTCAACGACGCCATTCAAGCAGGTTTGACTGGCACCAAAACTGCTGAGCAAGCGCTCAAAGATGCGCAAGGCGAAGCCAACCGCATTCTTCGCAGTTACCGTTAAACGACTCTGACCCACGGGCACCGGCCATCTGGTTTGGTGCCCGTCTATGCGCATGAACGTCACAAACAAACAGATCCAAGCTTATTTGCTGCTTTTGCCGGCCTTTGTCTTACTCGTTGGTTTTACGCACTTCCCTGCGATTGCCAGCTTGATAGACAGCTTTATGTCGACCCCAAAAGGGTCTCGGCCAGCGGTCTTTGTCGGCCTAGAAAACTATCAAGTGATGATTGAAGATCCGATTTTCTGGAAATCTTTAGTCAACAACTTTTGGTTTGCGGTGATTACGATTCCGGCTTCGATGGCGATTTCAATTGCCATGGCAATCTGGATCAATGACAAAATCACAGGCCGTTCTTTTTTGCGCATGTCTTATTTCCTGCCAACCGTGATGCCCATGATTGCGGTTGCCAACATCTGGATCTTTTTCTATACACCTGATTACGGTCTGATCAACCAAGTTCTTCAGGCGCTGGGGTTTTCCAGCCAGAACTTTTTGGGTGACCCAAGCTTGGCATTGATGTCGATCACGATTGTGGCCATCTGGAAAGAAGCTGGGTTCTTTATGATCTTTTATCTGGCAGCCTTACAAACACTGAGCCCCAGCTATCGCGAAGCCGCTCAAATTGAAGGCGCTAGCAAATGGTATTTCTTCAGACGCATTCAGTGGCCTTTACTGATGCCAACCACCGTCTTTGTGCTGGTCAATGCATTGATCAATGCATTTCGAATGGTTGATCACATCTTTGTCATGACCAACGGTGGACCCAACAACGCATCTTCACTGTTGCTCTTTTATCTCTACGAGGTTGGATTTAAATACTGGGACAGCGGCTATGCCTCGGCCTTAACTGTCGTTTTACTTTGCATTTTGGCCGTTGTCGGCTTGTTGCAATTCTTCTTGCTCGACAAACGCACCCATTACCGGTAATTACAGTCATGAACCACTCCTCTGCAAAAACAACCCGTCACATCCGCCTAGATCAACGCAGCCTGCTAGAAACGATCGCAGCCTGGCTCTTGGCATTGATTTGGATTCTGCCCTTGCTGTACGCGCTCTGGGCCGCTTTTCATCCGGGCGAATTCTCTACACGTTTTGTGTTGGATGCCCCGCTGACACTAGAAAACTTTTATGCCGCTTGGAATGCCGCACCATTTCCCATCTATTACTTGAACACCATTTTGCTGGTCGCAATTATTCTGGGACTGCAACTTGTTCTGTGTACGTTAGCGGCCTATGCGTTTGCACGGTACGAGTTTGCTGGGCGCAACATTCTGTTTTCTCTAGTGCTTGTGCAATTGATGGTGATGCCTGAGATCCTCATTGTGCGTAACTACCAGACTGTTTCCTCTTTGGGCTTTGTGGATACGCTCTTTGGGATTGGTTTGCCTTATTTTGCGTCAGCTTTTGCGATTTTTCTGTTGCGTCAGACCTTTAAAACGATTCCCGGTGAATTAGTAGAAGCTGCACAGATGGAAGGTGCATCCACCTTACAAATCCTAAGACACGTGTTTATTCCACTGGCTAAGCCAACCTATCTAGCATTTGCGCTGGTTTCTATCAGTCACCACTGGAATAACTTCTTGTGGCCTTTGGTGGTCAGTAATTCAGTCGAATCACGCCCCTTAACCGTCGGTCTGCAAGTTTTCTCATCAAGCGATCAGGGAATTGACTGGTCCATCATCACAGCCGCCACTCTGTTAACTGCTGCACCGCTCTTGATCGGTTTCCTGTTGTTCCAAAGACAGTTTGTTCAGTCATTTATGCGTGCAGGGATCAAATAAGATACAAAGTGCCCTTGCCATCGATACTCTCCATACTGTTTAACCAACCAAACTTACGGGATGGAGTTTGGCAAGTTCGATCGTCATTCAAATAGAACCTGCTAAAAAAGATAAAACAGACAAAAGAATCGCCGCAGAAAGGATAACCCTCTGCGGCGATTCTTTTTAGGTCTTACTTAATCAAATCAATCGATTAAGCCAGTTTCCCGTGGCAATGCTTGTATTTCTTACCACTACCACATGGGCAGGCTGCATTACGACTGATCTTGACCTTACCCGCTTGCGCATCGGCCAGTAAATCCGCACCTTCTTGCGTATCCGGTTGAAGCGGCTGATCACCCAACGCTTCATCAAAACTTGCATGAGAGAACTGCACATTCTGAGTGTGGGGCTTTTCGTTTTCACGTTCAGCTTCCTGAACGGCTTCGGGACTTTGAACACGAACTGTCAGCAACAGTTTTGTGACGTCATCGCGAATACGTTGCAACATAAACGAGAACAACTCAATCGCTTCACGCTTGTACTCTTGCTTAGGATCCTTTTGTGCATAACCACGCAAATGAATACCTTGACGCAAATGATCCAGCGCAGCCAGATGTTCACGCCACTGCGTGTCCACAACCTGCAAAAAGACGGAACGCTCAAACGGACGCCAGGTTTCTTCACCCACCTGCTCGACTTTAGAGTCATAAGCCGCCTTGCCCGCCTCGAGCACAAGCTCTAACACTTCCTCTTCTTCAATGGTCTTTGCGGTCTTTAACGCATCGAAGTTCACTTGAAGCTGCCAGTCTGACTCCAGAACGGCTTGCAGACCATCCAGATCCCATTGCTCATCAATGGAACCGGGTGGTACGTATTCATGCACCAGATCTGTCAAAGCACCTTCACGCAGCTCGACAACACGTTCTTCAATGTGATCGGCTTCTAGAACCTGATTACGTTGTGCATAAATCACACCACGTTGATCGTTGGCCACGTTGTCGTAGTCCAGCAATTGCTTACGAATATCGAAGTTTCGGCCTTCGACCTTACGTTGTGCGGATTCGATCGAACGGTTCACCATCCCGGCTTCAATTGGCTCACCTTCTGGGAGCTTAAGTCGCTCCATGATGGCACGTACTCGGTCACCCGCAAAAATACGCATCAAGGGGTCTTCGAGCGAGAGATAGAATCGCGAAGAACCTGGGTCACCCTGACGTCCAGCACGACCTCGCAGCTGGTTATCGATTCGGCGAGATTCATGGCGCTCGGTTCCGATAATATGCAGTCCGCCAGAATCCAGAACTTGCTTGTGTAAGCCATCCCACTCATCGTGAAGTTTCTGAATACGCGCAGCACGCTCTTCATCACTGAGCGACGCATCCTTCTCAAGCATTTCAACTTGCTTTTGCACGTTGCCGCCTAGCACAATGTCAGTGCCTCGTCCAGCCATGTTGGTCGCAATCGTAATCGCACCAGGCTTACCAGCCTGAGCCACGATTTCCGCTTCAAACGCGTGTTGCTTGGCGTTCAAAACAGCATGTTGAAGTCCTTCTGCTTTCAGTGCATTCGAGAGCAGTTCAGAGCTTTCCACACTGGTGGTTCCGACGAGAACTGGCTGTTGTTTTTCCTGACAAGCACGAATGTCACGCACAATCGCGGCGTACTTCTCTTGATCGGTCTTATAAATCTGATCATGCAGATCTTTTCTGATCATGGGCTTGTTGGTCGGAATAATGACGGTTTCCAAACCATAAATCTGTTGGAACTCATATGCTTCCGTATCCGCTGTTCCAGTCATGCCAGACAGTTTTTCGTACATACGGAAATAGTTCTGGAACGTGATCGAGGCCAGCGTCTGGTTTTCCAGTTGGATCTCAACACCTTCTTTCGCTTCCACCGCCTGATGCAAACCATCAGACCAGCGACGACCGCTCATCAGGCGCCCTGTGAACTCATCCACGATCACAATTTCGTTATTCTGAATCACATAGTGCTGATCGCGCTTAAACAGGTTGTGTGCGCGCAAAGCCACCATCAAGTGATGCAACAAGCTGATATGACGTGGGTCATACAGTGATTCACCTTCGGGCAGTAAACCTTTTTGTGCCAGAAGGCGCTCGGCATTTTCATGCCCTGCTTCCGACAAGTGCACTTGCAAGCTTTTCTCATCCACCCAAAAGTCGCCTTCGGGTTCAGGCTCATGCGGTTTGGGCTCGCCCGACATTTGCACCAAATGAGGAGGCACTTCGTTCATCGCCAAGTAAATTGGCGTGTTGTCTTCGGCTTGTCCTGAGATAATGAGCGGCGTACGAGCCTCATCAATTAGGATGGAGTCGACCTCGTCCACAATGGCATACACCAATTTGCGCTGACGACGACCATCTGTTTGATACTCCATGTTGTCACGAAGATAATCAAAGCCGAATTCATTATTCGTTCCGTATGTGATGTCGGCTTGATAGGCGGCACGCTTTTCTTCATTGTCTTGCTGTGGCACCACAATCCCAACACTCATGCCGAGAAAGTTATAAAGCTGCCCCATCCATGTCGCATCACGCGTGGCCAAGTAATCGTTCACGGTGACAACGTGAACACCACGCCCTGGGAGTGCATTCAAGTAAACCGGTAATGTCGCCATCAACGTTTTACCTTCACCTGTACGCATTTCCGCAATGCGACCTGAGTGCAAGACCATACCGCCAATCATCTGCACATCAAAATGCCGCATACCCAACACGCGCACACTGGCTTCACGCACAAGCGCAAACGCTTCTGGCATGAGCGCATCAAGCGACTCACCCTCTTTGGAGCGTTCACGCAACTGCGCTGAACGGGCTTGTAATTCTTCATCCGTCAGTGCCTGCATTGAGGGCTCAAGCGCATTAATCTGCTTGAGTTGTTTTCCAAACTGTTTTAGTAACCGATCGTTTCGGCTTCCTACGATTTTTTTAAGAAGAGATATCATTCTGTTCTGATCCGGGCGAGATGTTTAAAACGCCATTTAACGCTACAGTGTAACGCAACAGACTAGAACCGACGATCAGGTAAGGCCGCTGCATCAGGATAAAATGACATCGGATTCAACGGTTGACCATTTTTCCAGATCTCAAAATGCAAATGATCCCCTGTTGCTGCCCCTGACTGCCCCACTTTGGCAATCAATTGACCGGGTGACACCTGTTCTCCCTTGCGAACTAAGATGTGACTGGCATGAGCGTAACGACTCATCCAACCCTGACCGTGATCAATATCAACGGTTCTGCCATAGCCTTTTTTCCAGCCTGCAAATCGAACCTCTCCCTGTGAAGGACTCAGAATTGGTGTGCCTTTGGGCGCAGCAATATCCACCCCTCGATGCCAAGCAACCTTTTTGCGCAATGGGTGATGGCGCTTTCCAAATTTAGAACTGATCCGATATTCACCTTGAACCGGCCACATAAATAACCGCTCAGGCCCTATACATTGCGCGCCACAACCTGGATTCAATCGAATAATCTCTGGATGTGGCTGATTGAACATCCCCACAGCCGCTGCCAGATGGGCATCTGCTTTTAATTGAATAGAGACGGGCGCAGCCACACTCATGTTTATCGCACACAGTCCTAAGCTGAAGCCAAACAGGCTTCTCATGCAGATCTGAAAAAAATGTCTAACTGCTACACTGAAGTGGCTTATATTAAATGCATCCAATGACGTTCCTACTCTACAAACAACTGACATGAATCGGGATTGATTTAATTTCATTCAGTTTTAATCAAACCCAAAACTAAACAAAGAAAATTTTAGCTTAATTTTTAAAATCTATGCTGTTGTAGGCGGCGAATTTAATCCACATCACATCGACTCAATCCACTACAAACTATCTGCTCCGTCATGAACCGTTTTTCACAACCAGATCGCCATCCCATGCAATGGCTTACTGCCAACGAACAATCTTCCGATCTGATCATGGCTGCGCATCGTCTGCTGGCCCTAGAAAAGCATCTCAAAAAATGCTTACCAGCCACACTAGCCCAACAAGTCGCTGTCACAGCTTATGAAGACAATACGCTAACACTCTTGATCTATCACGCAGCGCCCGCGGCCAAACTGCGCCAGATGACCTCAACGCTCTGTCAAGCCATGCTGCGAGGTGGTTGGAACATCAAAAAAATTGAAATTCGCATGGGTACCGAACCCAAGTTTGCCCATCAAGAAACGATGGAGCGACAAGCTCGACCCTTAGATGCTGATGATCTGAGCCATTTTGAGGCGTTACAGACGCAATTAGAGCCGGGTCGTCTAAGTGATGCGATCCAAGCACTCATCAAAAGACATCGCCCGGACTAAGCCGGGCGATGAGATATTTTAATTTTTACTAACGACTATGAGCTGATGTTTACGAAGCAGTACTCAAAAATAGTAATAACCATCGTTCGCTTTACGTCAGATCAGCTGCCACTCGTTTCGATAGGCCACAGGTGCTTTTTCAACAGAATCAAATGTCACAAGCTCCCAGCAATCTTGCTGCTCAAGTAGCTTACGTGCCAATTGATTGTTAATCGCATGACCTGATTTCAACGCACGATAGCGCGCTAGTAAAGGTTTTCCGATCAAATACAAATCGCCAATCGCGTCCAGAATCTTGTGTTTGACGAATTCATCGTCATAACGCAAACCGTCTTGATTGAGTACACGGTACTCATCCAGAACAATCGCGTTTTCTAGACTGCCGCCTCGAGCCAAGCCCATGGAGCGTAAAGTCTCGACCTCATTCACAAACCCAAAGGTTCGGGCACGGGCAATGTCTTTACTATAGGAGTCATGTGCAAAGTCCACTTCTGCGTAATCGCAAGTGGCATCGATGGCCGGATGTGAGAAATCAATCGCAAACCCAACAGAAAACCCATCATAGGGCTCAAGACGTGCCCATTTCTCTTGCGCTCCTTCGCCTTCACGAACCTCAACAGGCTTTAGAACGCGCAAAAACTGTTTCGGTGCATCCAGCTCTTCCAAACCCGCTGAGCGCAACAGATATACAAAGGTTGCCGCACTACCGTCCATGATCGGCACTTCTTCTGCAGTCAAATCAATGTGCAGATTATCAATCCCCAATCCTGCTAGGGCCGACATCAAGTGCTCAACGGTCGAAACACGCGTCTGCCCCACCTGCAGCACTGAGGCCAAACGAGTGTCATGCACCGCATCGGCTGTGGCCGGCAAGTTCACCACGGGCTCCTGATCCACGCGATGAAACACAATACCTGTGTTTGCGGCAGCCGGACGCAATGTCAATTCGACACGGCGCCCTGAATGCAAGCCAATACCCGTCGTGCGGACGATGTTTTTAATTGTTCGTTGCCAAAACATACGCAACAACCTAGAAATATGTGAATTTTGGGATTGTAACGCGTTTAAATGCATTACACCTTTATTTTTATAACTAACTTTGATCTAACACAGTTCCTCGAACCAACCAATCTCATCCACGACATTAAATAGTCGTGCGAGATCGAACCAAGCCAGCCGAGGGATCACTGGCTTGATTCCGTTTAGGACAACTCAAACGTTAAAACGTTCAATCCGCCTGACGACGCAAGAAAGCTGGAATGTCATACCGATCGACACCCGAGTTTTCTAAAACACGCACATGAGCCGCCGCTGAACCATCGCCACGCTTACGCAAGACGGATGGCACGTTGGACTCTGGATTTCCAAAGCTGTAAGGCTCATTGTCGGTTCCGGTTCTGGCCACAGGTTCTGTTTCAGTTGAAACTACCAGCTTTGGTTTGCTCTGACCCAAACCAGTTGCAACCACGGTCACGCGCAACTCATCACCCATGCTTTCATCATAAGCCGTCCCAAAAATCACGGTTGCATCGGGTGCTGCAAACCCACGAATGTGATCCATGATGGCTTTGGTTTCACGCATCTTCAAACCAGGGCTTGCCGTGATGTTCACCAACACGCCACGTGCACCTTGTAGATCAATGCCTTCAAGCAATGGGCAAGAAATCGCTTGTTCAGCGGCTTCAATGGCACGATTTTCACCGCTCGCTTGAGCAGTGCCCATCATGGCTTTGCCCTGCTCACCCATGATAGTTTTAACGTCTTCAAAGTCAACGTTGATGTTACCTTCCACGTTAATGATTTCTGCAATCCCTGCGCAGGCGTTGTACAACACATCGTCAGCCGCTTTAAAGCAGTCTTCTTGTGTAGCATCTTCGTCCATCAGATCGTAGAGATTTTCATTGAGCACCACGATCAAAGAATGCACGTGCTTAGACAACTCATCGATGCCATCTTCTGACAGTTTCATGCGACGTTGACCTTCAAACTCAAACGGCTTGGTCACCACACCCACGGTCAGAATACCCAGTTCTTTAGCCACTTCGGCCACGATCGGACTTGCACCCGTTCCGGTTCCACCACCCATACCTGCGGTGATAAAGACCATATGTGCACCTTCCAATGCAGCACGGATCTCTTCACGTGCTGTCTCAGCAGCTGAACGGCCTTGCTCAGGTTTTGAACCAGCACCTAGGCCTGAACGACCCAATCGAATTTGCACAGGGGCTTGTGAAGATGACAAGGCCTGCGCATCGGTGTTCGCAGAGATGAAATCCACTCCCTGCACGCCATGTCGAATCATGTGTCCAATGGCATTGCCACCTGCACCACCTACACCCACCACCTTGATGATGGTTCCGCCTTTTGCTGTATCTAACATTTCAAACTTCATAACTGACTCCCTCAAGTCGATTTATATAAAACAGTCCCCTTCCTACCTTTTGCTGATCTACTCAATTTGCGCAAATCAACAATGTCATGCCACGTACTGATCGGACTGATTTTCAGTACATGAACCACTCTTTCATTCTCGCGAGAATGCTTTTAAAACTACCTCTTTGCTCCGAAACCTTGCGACCACGCAGCCTCTGCATACGAGCTTCACCCAAAAGTCCCATCACGGTTGCAAATCGGGTGTTGTGCATGACATCAGCCAAACTACCTTCGTACTCTGGAACTGACACCCGCACAGGCTTGCCAAACACATCTTCAGCAAGCTCCACAATGCCCGGCATTGAGGCTGTCCCACCGGTCAACACGATGCCCGACGCAATCAATTCTTCGTAGCCCGACTCACGCACAATTTGCTGAACCAGACTAAATAACTCTTCAACCCGGGGCTCAATCACAGCACCCAATGTCTGACGACTCACAGGGCGTGGACCACGATCGCCCAGGCCTGGCACCTCCACCATTTCATCTGGACTCGCCAAAGACTCTTTGGCCACGCCATAGCGCAACTTAATATCTTCCGCATCCGGCGTCGGTGTGCGCAGCATCGAGGCAATGTCACCAGTGATCTGATCACCGGCGATTGGCAACACCTCCGTATGACGGATGGCACCCCCTGTATGGATGGCCACATCAGTCGTTCCACCACCGATATCAATCAGCACAACACCGAGTTCACGCTCATCATCTGTTAAGCAAGCCAAGCTCGAAGCCAATGGCTGCAAAATCAGATCCTGAACCTCCAGTCCGCAACGACGCACGCACTTCACGATGTTCTGGGCTGCGCTCACAGCACCAGTCACAATGTGCACTTTGACTTCGAGGCGCAATGCGCTCATCCCGATTGGCTCACGGATGTTTTCTTGTCCATCCACGATAAATTCCTGGGTCAACACATGCAGCACCTGTTGATCCGTCGGAATATTCACGGCCTTGGCCGTTTCAATCGCCCGTGCGACGTCCGCAGGCGTGACTTCCTTGTCTTTGACGGCGACCATACCGCTCGAGTTAAAACTGCGGATATGGTTGCCGGCAATCCCGGTATACACCTCACGGATCTTGCAATCGGCCATTAATTCGGCTTCTTCAAGGGCACGCTGAATGGCGCTCACGGTGCTTTCAATATTGACAACCACACCTTTACGCATCCCGCGTGACTCATGCTGTCCGAGGCCCAACACTTCAAATCGTCCCTCTGACTGCACTTCAGCAACGACCGCAACCACCTTACTGGTTCCAATGTCGAGCGCAACAATCAGGTCTTTAACGTCACGAGTCATGGCATTAACGTTTCTTTTTTGAATTGATCGATTCTGGCAACTCGGCCAGGCTCAGTGCGAATCCATTCGGATACCGCAAATCGACGTGCGTAATCGTACGTCCCTTCAACTGTTCTTCGGCCTGTGGCCACGCGGCCACAAACCGCTGAATCCGCTCTCCAAACGGGATTGAGCCGGGTACCCCAACCTGTGGATCGGGTGCTTCGGCACCAGGGTCTCGACCCATTTCTAACGTCATCCCATTGGACAGACCGGCCTGTAAGGCGTAACGCCCCGACAGACTTAAGGTCCGTACTTTCAGTCCGATTTTCTCTAACCACTGATCGAGCTCCGCGTAACGCTGAATCACCAGCGATTCGGTTCCATCGGGTCCAAAGAATTTGGGCAAATCGTCCTCGTCTTCGATCACTGCGCGGTTGGCCGTAAAAACTTCCCCCCACGTATTGATCAGTTCGTTTTCGTTCCAAAGCGCGAGCGGTACCTGTTCCTCGATCGACACTCTCAAAGTGTCGGGCCAAATCCGACGCACGCCAGCCTGCCGCACCCAAGATGCCGACTCGAACACCGAACGAGCCTCTTCGAGGTCGAGCGTAAAAAAATTGCCCTCGAGTCGACCCGACATCACACTTCGCACCACTTCCGGTGAGACCTGCGCCAACGCATTGTCTGTGGTCGGTTCCAACTCGATGCGCGTAATACTGAATGCAGGCAGCCGCGCGACCCATAAGACCACCACAGCCAGACAGGCAAGGACAACCCCCACCATTAAAATGTTGGCTAAGGCATTGATCAAACGCGCTTCTTTCCACACGCATCACTCCTGAGCATCTGAAACGTCTGCAACCGAACCACTCGTACCGATCTTGCACGATGCATTCTGAAGCAAACTTAAACATAACTGCGCATACGAAATCCCGACGGCTTTGGCTGCCATCGGCACCAGTGAGTGAGACGTCATACCTGGTGAGGTATTGACCTCTAAGAGCCAAGGCTGGTTGTCTGAATCCAGCATGATGTCCACTCGTCCCCAACCACTGCATCCCACATCGAGATACGCCTGCTTTGCGAGCAACTGAACCGCTTCGGTACATGCAGCCTCCAGCGGCGCAGGACACAAGTATTCAGTTTCATCGGAAAAATACTTATGTTCGTAGTCATAGTTCGCATCCGGCGCCACAATTTCAATCACTGGTAAAACCTGCACATCTGAACCACCGCCCAACACAGCCACTGTCAATTCCCGACCCTGAATGAATTGCTCTGCTAACAAGACAGAATCAAACTGAAGCGCTTCGTCGTAAGCTGCCTCAAGATCTTCCTCGCGTTCAACACGATACAAACCCAATGTCGAACCTTCATTGGGGGCTTTGAGAATCAACGGCAGGCCCAGTTGTGGCGTCAGTCCTTGCAGATCATCCCGATTACGAATCACCCGAAATCCGGGTGTACGCAGACCTGTCTGCACCCATAAGCGTTTTGTCATGATTTTGTCCATGGCGACGCTACTGGCTTGATGACCACTGCCGGTATAGGGAATCCCCATCAACTCCAATGCACCCTGAATCGAACCATCTTCACCATGACGACCATGCAGCGCAATGAACACCCGATCAAACTGCTGTGCAATCAAATCCGATAAGGACTGTCGACCTGTATCAAACAGATGCGCATCCACACCCAGCGAAGTCAAAGCTTCATAGACACCTTGACCCGACATCAAGGAGACCTCACGCTCGGCAGAGGTACCGCCATAAAGCACACCAACTTTACCCAAGCTCTTCATTGAAACGCCTCCTTGAGCATGGCTGGCAACCGGCTAATTGAGCCAGCCCCCATCACTAAAAACACATCCTGATCTTTGGCCATTGTGGCAATCGCCTCGGGCAACTCTTCAAGCGCCTCCACAAACACGGGCTCGACTCGACCTGCCACACGCAAACCTCGTGCCAAAGCACGACCATCAGCCGCAACCAGTGGTGGCTCACCCGCTGCAAACACTTCGGTCAGAATCACAGCATCGGCCATCCCCATCACACGCACAAAATCCTCAAAACAATCTCGTGTGCGAGTATATCGATGTGGTTGAAACACGAGCACGATACGCTGATTTGGCCAGGCACCCCGAGCGGCATCAATCGTTGCTTTCAACTCAACCGGGTGATGCCCATAGTCATCCACCACCGTCAATGTTCCACCTTGTGGGCATGGCAAAGGCTCATGAACCGTAAAACGGCGGCCCACACCACCAAATGATTTCAGGGCACTGACAATCTGCTCGTCATTCACACCCAATTCCGTGGCCACCGCGATGGCAGCCAACGCATTTTGTACGTTGTGCTCACCAGGCAGATTCAAACAAACCTCGAGCGGCTTATACGCCACACCGTGCAGTAAACGTTCGACCGTAAAACACATATGCGTCACTTCAGCGCGTACATTCGTCGCTCGTATTTGCGCCTGCTCACTTAAACCGTAAGTCACTAAGGGGCGTGACACAAAAGGAATGATTTCACGCACATTGGCATCATCGACGCAAACAAATGCGCTTCCATAAAAAGGCAGACATTGAACAAACTCTACAAACGCTTGTTTAAGGCGTGCCACATCATGCCCATAGGTCTCCATATGATCGGCATCGATGTTCGTCACGATGGCCATCACTGGCGACAACTTCAAAAACGACGCATCCGATTCATCGGCTTCAGCCACCAAATAGTCGCCTTGCCCTAGGCCTGCATTGGCGCCTGCGGAATTCAAGCGCCCACCAATCACAAAGGTAGGATCCAGTTCTCCAGCAGCTAAGACGCTCGCCACCAAGCTAGTTGTGGTGGTTTTGCCATGCGTTCCCGCCACGGCAATGCCACGTTTCAAACGCATCAGTTCGGCCAACATCACCACGCGCGGCACCACTGGAATACCAAGACGTCGTGCAGCCAACACCTCAGGGTTGCTGCCAGCAACTGCAGTCGATGTCACCACCACATGTGCACCTTCAACTTGGCTCGCATCATGCCCTTGAAACACCTTGGCACCCATGTCGGCCAAGCGTTGTGTCGTCGCATTGGACTGCAAGTCAGAGCCCGAGACCTGATAGCCCAGATTCAACAGAACCTCGGCGATACCACTCATACCAGAGCCACCGATTCCGACAAAATGAATAAGTTGAATCCGATGTTTCATTGTTTTCTCCGCCAGAGTTTTAAACATTGCTGAGCAATCTCTTTGCCAGCCTCTGGTTTGGCGAGTTGTTGCGCCTGTTGTGCCATATTCGTCAGATTGTCTCGGGTCTGTTCACTCAACCATTGCGCCAACCATTCGGGTGTCAGCTGCTTCTGATCTCGCAACAAAGCCCCTTCATGATCCACAAGATGCTGTGCATTGGCGGTCTGATGATCATCCACCGCAAAAGGGAACGGCACAAAAAGTGCAGCCACACCTGCAGCAGCCACTTCGGCAACCGTCATGGCACCCGCTCGGCAAATCATCAGATCGGCCTCTCCCATCGCTTGCGCCATGTCATCAATAAACGCCACGCATTCTGCTTGGACACCGACCGCTTCATAATTAGCTTTAAGCACATCCAGATGCGATGCACCGGACTGATGCGTCACAATCGGACGATTCTCTGGGTTTAGTTGTGCGATCGCTTGCGGCACCACAGTGTTCAGTGCAGCCGCACCCAAACTGCCACCAACCACCAACACACGCAAGGGGCCAGTCCGTTGTCCATAACGCCGCGCAGGTGCTGGTAGCTCAAGCATCGACTGACGCACTGGATTGCCCACCCAAGTGGCATTTTTTAACGTATCCGGAAAACCACTTAATACCGTTGCGGCTAGACGTGCTAAGAGTCGATTGCTCATGCCCGCCACCGCATTTTGTTCATGGAGTACTATGGGCACTCGAGCCAGCCAAGCGGCTAAACCACCTGGCACAGACACATAACCACCCATACCCAGAACCACATCAGGTCGTTGGCGCAGCATACGAATCCAGACACGCAAAGTCCAAGCCGCAAGTGCAAAAGGCGTGACAAGCTTGCGCCACAAACCTTTGCCACGAACCGCTGCAAACTGGACGGCAATCATGGGAATACCAGTGGGTGCAACCAGCTGACCTTCCATGCGCTGTGGATTACCCAGCCAGCTCACTTGGCTGCCCTCTTCTTTCAAAATTTGCGCAACCGCCAGCCCTGGCACGATATGTCCACCGGTGCCACCAGCCATGATCCAGATGCGAGGTGTATGCGACTGACTCATACGCGACCTCCTCGCATCAACACGCGTGTTTCATAATCCACACGCATGACTAACGCAATGGCAATGAGATTCATCACCAGACCGGATCCACCGTAACTAATTAGCGGCATGGTTAAGCCTTTGGTGGGTAGAAGACCCAGGCAAACACCGACGTTGATAAAGATTTGTACGCCAAACCAAATGCCCACGCCTTGTGCGACCAGACCACTATAAAGACGGTCCATCGAAATCGCCTGACGGCCAATTTCAAACATGCGCTGAATCATCAAAGCAAACAAAATCACCACAAGCGCGATGCCGACAAACCCGAGTTCTTCACCAATCACTGAAATAATAAAATCCGTGTGCGCCTCTGGCAGGTAATGGAGTTTCTCAATACTCGAACCTAGCCCCACACCTAACCATTCACCGCGTCCAACCGCAATCAGCGAATGCGACAATTGATAAGCACTGCCATACATATTGCTTGGATCCCACGGATCCATATAAGCAAACAGACGTGCACGACGCCAGGGTGCCAGCCAGACGGCCAAGAAAAACAAGCTCGGCAACAGCAGCATAAGGCCACTAAACAACCAGCCATTAATGCCACCTAAAAACAAAACACCCACGGTAATGGCCATCAACACCGTCAGAGCACCCAGATCTGGCTCAAGCAGCACAAGCAAACCGACGGCTCCGACTGAAATCGCAATCGGCAAGAAACCGTGCACAAAGCTTTTCATTTTGTCTTTTTTGCGCACGGCATAATCTGCGGCGTACATGACGACCGCCAGTTTGGCGAGCTCAGAAGGCTGAAAATTAATCACACCCAGGCTCAGCCATCGATTAGCGCCCTTCACTTCCCGACCAATGACGGGCATAAAAACCAGCACCAACAAAATGGTCGTCAGAATGAATAAGGGAATGGTCATTCGTTGCATCACCTCAAGTGGTGTCAACCACACAAGCAATGCCAACAAAATGCCAACACCCATGTACATAAGATGGCGACCCACAAAATAGTACTGACCCACCCCACCAAAATTGGGCCCATCAGCCAAGGCAATCGATGCGGAATACACCATGAGCATGCCAAATGCAGCCAGAGTCACCACCACAAACAGCAGCGGCTTATCAAAATTGCGAATTGCTGTGCGACCAGGAGTCACTTCGTTCACACTACGGGGATAACGCACACTGTCTGTCATGCGACCTCCCCTTGATCCAACGCGAACTCTTGCACCGCATCGACATACACCATGGCTCGATGTACGTAATCTCTAAACATATCAAAGCTTGAGCAGGCTGGCGAAAGCACCACAGCCTGTCCGGCTTGTGCCCAACTAAACGCTTTTTCTACCGCATCCTGCATGGACGAAGCATGCATGGTTTGAACATTCTTTTGATGCAACGCATCCTGCAGTTGCTGCACATCCTGACCAATTAAAACAACTGGTATCGCCTTGTCCGCCACCACCTGTGCCAGAGCCGTAAAATCTTGCCCCTTGGTCACGCCACCCGCAATCAACACAGCAGATTGCGTCAACCCTTCGAGACCCGCCACAGTGGCACCCACATTGGTGCCTTTGCTGTCATCAATAAAATCGACACCCTGAATCGTGCGCACAAACTGCATACGATGCGGCTCACCAGCGTACGCACCTGCCGCATGTAAGACCGGCGAACGGTCAATCCCCACAGCCTGCGCGAGCAAAGCAGCTGCTAAAACATTCATGACATTGTGCTGACCAACCAACTGCAAAGCTTGAGCTGGCATCAATCGTTGCAAACGTCCCGGCTGGCGCGAGGTCGCTTCAACGACTTTGCCACGACGGCGAACTGGCTCATCTGCCCCGAACTGGGCATCATCTTCGCTAGCTGCAAGCCATACCAACCCTTGATCAGCCATTAAACCCAGATCACCCGACAGCACAGGCTCATCTGCCCCAAAACTGCATACGTCGGTGGCGTCTAGACTCGCCACCATCGGGACCACCTCTGGGTCCTCGCGATTAATAATCTTTTGGGCCGACATGCTGAGCAAACGCGACTTTGCCTCGACATACCCTGGTAATCCACCATGCCAATCCAAATGGTCTGGACTGATATTAAGGACAACGCCGGCCTCTAGCTTCAATGAGCGGATCGTCATCATCTGAAAACTCGAGAGTTCCAGGACCCAATAATTTGGCAAACTATTTGTATCTAGTGCATGCATCAAAGCTTCGAGCACCGAAGGGCTGATATTGCCAGCTGCGCACACGGTTTGTCCTGACTGTGCAATCATCTGACGCGTCAAGGCGGTTACCGTCGTTTTGCCATTGGTCCCTGTGACGCCAATCAGTTTGGGGTGGTAGTTCTGTGCTTGCGCCAAGCCTTGTAAAGCTTGTGCAAACAATTCAACTTCACCAGCAACTTCGGCACCTGCTTGTTTCGCACGCGCGAGCCACTCGACCATCGGTGCACTCACAATCGACATCCCGGGGCTAGGCACGACCACATCCACGCCTTCAAACAAGGTGTCTGGCACGGGCTGATCGCCCAAGTGAACAGTCTGAACGGCTGCGCCCAACTCTTCCAGAAGCTCGGACAAGCCTGTAGGCGAGGAACGCGTATCTAGCAAGCGCACCCAATAATTTTGGCGCACAAGCCAGCGGGCACTAGCAGCACCCGTCTGTCCCAACCCAATCAGAAGCGCAATCCGACGCTCACTCACGATTCAAACATCCTTTCCAGTTAACGTATCTTTAATGAAGCCAGACCCACGAGCACCAGCATGATGCTGATGATCCAGAACCGAACAACCACTTGTGTTTCTTTCCAACCACCGACTTCAAAATGGTGGTGCAATGGCGCCATGCGCAAAATCCTTCGACCTTCGCCATACCGACGTTTGGTGTATTTGAAATAACTCACTTGGATCATGACCGACAGGGTTTCCACCACAAACACTCCACCCATAATGAAGAGCACAATTTCTTGACGTACGATGACGGCAATCGTCCCTAACATGCCACCCAAAGCCAACGCACCGACATCGCCCATAAAAACCTGTGCGGGGTACGCGTTAAACCAGAGAAAGGCCAGACCAGCACCCGCCAGTGCAGCACACAGCACCAGTAATTCACCGGCTCCCGGGATATAGGGGAACAGCAAATATTTCGAGTAGTCCACGCGTCCAACCACATACGCAAAAATACCGAGCGCCGCACCCACCATCACAGTGGGCATAATGGCCAAACCATCCAATCCGTCTGTCAGGTTGACCGCATTACTCGTCCCCACAATGACAAACCAAGTAAGTGCCACAAAACCAAACACACCCAGCGGATAACTGATTGATTTGAAAAACGGCACAATCAAGTCAGTGCGTGTGGGTAACGGCATGGTGAAGCCACTACTCACCCAGTCACGGAACAACGGCCAGAGATCTGCATTGGCTGGTGCTGAAATCGCAAACGCCAGATAAACGGCAGCCACCAAGCCAATCAAGGCTTGCCAGAAAAACTTCCAACGTGCAGGCATACCTTCCGGATCGCGGTATACCACTTTACGGTAATCATCACGCCAGCCTATCCAGCCAAATCCCAATGTCACGAGTAAAACAATCCAAACAAACCGATTACTCAAGTCTGCCCACAACAAAGTGCTGATCCCAATCCCAATCAAAATCAGTACGCCGCCCATAGTTGGCGTGCCGGTTTTTTGGAGATGCGTTTGTGGGCCATATTGACGTACAGCCTGTCCGATCTTCAACTGCGCCAAGCGACGAATCACAAAGGGACCCAACGCCAAGCCAATCAGCAACGCCGTGGCACTCGCCAACAAAGCCCGCAACGTGATGTATTCAAAGACCGCAAAACCTCGGTGATGATGTTCTGCCAGCCAGGCAAAGAGCTCAACCAGCATGATGATCTCCTTGTTTTGGTTGCGTTTCTTGTTGCATTTCTTGTTGCATTTCTTGTTGAGACACAACCGCTGTAGCGTCTGTCAAATAATTATTCACGATGCATTCCATACGCATAAACCGTGAGCCTTTCACTAAAAAACTGGCCAATCCTAACTGTTTCATGCTGGCATTCACTGGCTCATGTCCTTCAAAATGCTGACCACCCTGACCAAACGCTTCAGATGCCAGTGCGCTCGCAGCACCAACCGTCCAAACCGCGTCTAAGCCACGTTCACGGGCATACAAACCAATTTCTTGATGCATGGCAGGCCCTTCTTCGCCAACCTCACCCATATCACCCAATATCAAAACTTGGGGGCGTCCCTGCTGGCTCAACACATCAATCGCTGCCCGCACCGAGTCTGGATTGGCGTTATAGGTGTCATCAATCAACACCCTTTCGTTTGGAAGACGATGCAATTGCAAACGACCTTGTGCAGCCTGAAATGACGACAAAGCATTCACCACGATTTCAGGTGTGACACCCACTGCAAACGCACAAGCCGCGCTTGCTAAGCTGTTGTAGATATTGTGCTGCCCAGGAACTGGCAAGTTCACTGGCCATTGCCCTGAAGCTGTGCACAACACAAACTGTGATCCTGTGGACACCATTTCGATATCTGTTGCATAGACATCGGCCTGCGCATCGAGCCCAAAGCTCCAGCGCTGTTTGACGTGTGCAGCGAGTTCCTGCCACAACGCGGTGTACGGAGGCTGATCTTGGAACACAGCCGTTGCATTATGATCAAGCGCCTGGAACACTTGCGCGTTTTCTTGAGCGACGGCATCCACCGTCAACATAAACTCTTGGTGTTCTCTTTGTGCATTGAGTACTAAACCGACTGTGGGCTGTGCCATGGCAGCCAGCTGTGCGATTTCACCTGGATGATTCATGCCCAACTCAACCACTGCGACCTGGTGATTAGATCGCAAGCGCAACAAGGTTAAAGGCACACCCAATTCATTATTCAGATTGCCTTGTGTGGATAAGACGGCTTGCTCGCCCGCCCAATGGCTCAGAATCTGCGTCAACATTTCTTTGGTGGTGGTTTTACCGTTACTGCCAGTCACTGCAATGACAGGCAACTCAAAACGAGTCCGCCACGCTTGTGCTAAACATTGCAATGCGTGTACGGTGTCATCCACCACAATCTGGGGTAACACAATCGACAAATCGGCACGCGACACCAAAGCCGCGACACCACCTTGCTGAGCAACCGACGCCAAATGAGCATGGCCATCTGTGCGAGTACCTGCCACGGCCACAAAAAATCCACCCTCACGAATCTCGCGAGAATCTAACGTAACGGCTGGAACCTCGCCTGCAGTCTGACGATAGAACAACAGAGCCAAACGCACCCACTGCTTATCTTCAAAATAACGACGTTCCCCCTGACTTTCTTGCCAGGTTTCGTGGCCTTTACCAGCGATGACCACGACATCTTCAGACTTTACCGCCCAAATCGCATTCAAAATCGCCAATTCGCGGTCAATTTCTTGCCAACCATTGTCAGTTTGCGTAATTCCGGCCCAAATGTCATTCAAAATCGCCTGTGGATCTTCGTTACGTGGATTGTCACTCGTCACCACAAAACGATCAGCATGCTGATCCAGCACCTGACCCATCAGCACCCGCTTACCTTGATCTCGCTGGCCACCACAACCGACCACGCACCAGACCTGGCCACCGCGCATTTGTGCCATGTCACGCGCCGCATTCAACACCCGTTCCAACGCATCAGGCGTATGGGCATAATCAACAAAGACTCGCGGGCGATCAGACGCACTGAACTCATCCCAAATCACCGGCTCCATACGACCGGGCACGGCAGGCAAATCACTCAACACTGATAAAACTTCGGCTGTGGGCACACCTAATCCAGCCAAAGTCGCAGCCACAGCCAGATAGTTACTGACGTTATAGAGACCTGCAAACGTGGTTTCAATCAGTTCTGAGCAGTTCGAAGGGGTACATATCTGAAACTGCAAACCCTGATCTTGTGCCTGCACTGCTTGTGCACGCCACGCCAGCTCTCGATCAGATGTCTCTGATAAACCGTACAAACTCACGGCCGCTGAGGTCAGCGCCTTAAACGACTGTGCTGTCTGATCATCCGCATTGATCACCGTGTGGCTCAGTTCTTCACGCTTAAACAAACGAGCTTTTGCTTGCCAGTACTGCTGCATATCACCGTGATAATCGAGATGATCGCGCGTGAGATTGGTCAATACCGCTGTGTGAATGCGGATCTGATCAAGCCGGCCTTGATCCAGTCCAATCGAAGAGGCTTCTAATGCCACATGCGTGGCGCCTTCATCTCGCATGCGAGCTAAAACGCGATGCATTTCAATCACATTGGGCGTGGTCAGTGACGCTTGTGACAAACGCTCTCCATGCGCACCAAATAGTCCCAACGTCCCAATCAACCCGCAAGGATGCCCTAGCAACCGCAATGCCGAGGCAATCCACCAAGCCGTGGTGGTTTTACCATTGGTGCCTGTGATTGCAATCACATTCAAAGCAGACGAAGGATGATCCCACCAAGCATCAGCCAATGCGCCTAAGACTGACTGAAGTCCTTGAACGGAATAAGCAGCCACGACATCAAGCACATCAGCTTGTTCGGGCGTTAAACCCTCTTCATGAATCACAGCAGCTGCGCCACGCGCCACAGCGTGCGCGATATAATCACGACCATCGACCGTAAGTCCTGGGCAAGCCACAAACACGTCACCCGCCTGAATCTCTCTGGAATCTAGGCACAAGGCAGAACCTGCGGGCACTTGTTGGCGCAAACGCTCAATTAAAGTCTGTAGCTCTAAACGTGACAGGGTCATGATGCATCCCCCTGAGCCACCACTTCGGACTCAAAAGGCGCATCAGGCTCCACACCAAGTAAACGCAATGTGCGTCCTGTGATTTCAGCAAATACAGGGGCAGCCACACGGCCACCATAGTAGTGGCCCGCGGTAGGCTCATCAACGGTCACAGCCACCACAACTCGCGGATTGGACGCCGGGGCAAAGCCGACAAACGAGCTTCGATACTGAGACTGGCTATATTGGCCATTCACAATTTTTCTGGCGGTACCGCTCTTACCAGCAATTCGGTATCCTTGAACACTGGCAAGCTTGGCACCATCAGGCCCTGCTGCAGACTCCAGCATGTCACGAACAAGTCGCGCCATTTCAGGTGAAATCACGGGTCTTGTTGTTGGCTGATTTTGACGTTTCACTAACGTCAGGTTCACCATATCCCCATCACGCGCAAAAACCGTATACGCATGCGCAATTTGCAGCAAGGACGTCGACAATCCATAGCCGTATGCCATGGTTGCTTTTTCAATGGGGCGCCAGCGCTCCCAAGGGCGCAAACGGCCTGGAGCCGCACCCGACATGCCAATGGCAGGCGGTTGCCCAAAACCCAACTCTGTAAAACGTGTCCACATCTCTTGGGCACTTAACGTTTCAGAGATTTTAATCATGCCAATGTTGCTTGATTTCGTGAGCACACCCTTAGGATCTAAGAAGGCATTACGGCTCACATCACGGATCGTATTACCTCGATAGCGGTATTGACCATTCTCTGTATTAATTCGTGTGGTTGGTGTAATGCGTCCGTACTCGAGCGCCAATGACACCGTAAAGGGCTTCAGAATCGATCCAGGCTCAAACGTATCTGAGAGCAAACGATTCCGCATCCGAGAAGCCTGAAATGTTGATCGATCATTCGGATCAAAGGTCGGATAGTTCGCAAGTGCCAGTAGCTCACCCGTTTGCACATCCACCACAACTGCTGAGGCACTTGTGGCCTTGTTTTCTTTAACTGCTTTCACCAAGGCTCTTTGCACTTGGTACTGAATACGAGTATCGATGGACAGCTGCAAATCATGGCCGTCTGTGGCCAGATGGACATCACGCACATCTTCGACAATTCGACCTAGCCGATCACGTAGAACTTGACGACTACCTGGTGTCCCCGACAGATATTCCTCAAACGCAAGTTCAATACCTTCTTGCCCGCGCTCATCCAAATCGGTGAAACCCACAATATGCGCCATGGGCTCCCCCTCAGGATAAAACCGTTTGGTTTCATTCTCCTGGTAAATCCCCGGCAATCGCAAATCGGCAATTTCTTGTGCTCGATCTAAAGGCACTTGACGGCGCAAATATAAAAAACTGCGATCATGCGACAAACGCTCAGACAGATCTTTGGGAGACATCTCCAAAAGATCGGCCAGCTTCTTTAAATTTGTCTCATCAATATTTGCAGCCAATCTTGGGTTTGCCGTAATGCCTTTGACCGGAATACTCGCCGCCATCACTACGCCCTGGCGATCCAGAATTTTTCCGCGTGTAGGCTGCAACGTCAGTGTGCGCTCATAACGCTTGCCACCTTGCTGCTGTAAAAAATCTTGATTAAAACCTTGCAAATAAACGGCACGCCCCAGCAAGATCAAAAAGCCCACCATAATGACCGCAAAAACCAATCGCCCTCGCCAAAGCTGCAAGGGAATGCGTGTCACAGGGCTTTCAAAGAAGGCGTGTCGTTTCATTGCACACCTCCCGACTGTTGCGTCGCTGCCGACTCTGCTGACAAAGTCAGATAGAGTGTCTTGGAGGGCACAATTGGTACCATGCGCAAAGTTTCTCGAGCAATCTGATCGACTCGGGCATTACGAGACAGTTCCGCGCGCTCCAATTGATACTGACGCCATTGCACATCCAGCGCACTAGCCTGTGAGTCCAACTGCTCATTTTGAATATAGAGATGCCGAGACTGATACCGCGCAGTGACCAGTGAAATCGCGGACAGCATTAACAGCATTCCCATCACAAAAATCGCACGACCCATTAGCGAATCCCCCAAAATGGTGAATCCACCCAATCTGTCTGAGTCCTTTTTGCAATACGCAGTACCGCTGAACGGGAGCGCGGATTGACTTTGACTTCCTCAGCATGAGGCAAAATCCGTTTAACATCGGTCAGCAATGGCTGAGGCAACTCGCTGGCGCGCAGGGGCAAACCAGCAAACGCCTGATCGGGTCGTTTAGCTCGTTGCATAAACTGCTTAACCTTACGGTCTTCCAGCGAATGAAAACTGATCACAGCCAGCACTCCTTCGGGCGCTAAAACCTTTATCGCTGCCTCGAGGGCGCGATCAAGCTCTTCGAGCTCCCGATTGATGTAAATCCGTATAGCTTGAAATGTCCGCGTCGCCGGATGCAGCCCCTTCTCACGTGTACGGACTGCGCTGGCGACAAGATCGGCAAGCTCGAGCGTACGTTCGATGGGCCGTTGCCCGCGGCGCGCAATAATCGCTTTTGCAACCTGAACAGCAAACCGTTCTTCGCCATAATCTTTAAAAACCTCCTGCATTTCCTGTTGACTCGCCTCGGCAAGCCATTGCGCTGCGGTTTCACCTTTGGACGAATCCATGCGCATATCGAGCGGACCATCCCGCATAAAAGAAAACCCACGCTCAGCCTGGTCCAATTGGGGTGATGAAACCCCTAAGTCCAGCAAAAAACCATGCACCTGTTCAATGCCGTGCGCTGGCAACAGTGTCTCAAGATCCCCAAAGCGACCATGAATGCACATTACTCGTGGGTCTGACTGTGCAAGTGCCTGCGCAGCTTCAATGGCTTGCGGATCACGGTCAATCACAACGAGCTTTGCGGTCTCAGACAATCTCGCCAACAATGCTCGGCTGTGACCACCACGACCAAACGTGCCATCGACAAACACGCCTTGAACAGGTTGCTGTGCCTCTGGTGCCAACGCCTCAACACACTCATTTAAAAGCACGGTCTTATGCATAGTTGTGCCGCGCCTTAAAATGAAAACTGATCAAGAACAGCCGACAAACCTGCTTCCAGGTCCTGAGCTTCGCGTCTTGCCAGTTCAGCGGCATCCCAAAGCTCAAAGTGTTCCCCCATTCCCAGCAACATCACTTCTCGTGTCAAACCCGCAGCCTGACGTAACTCCGGCGCAATCAACACACGACCTGCGCCGTCAATCTCAACATCCTGCGCATTTCCCAACATTAAGCGCTGTAACGCACGTGCACTCATGGGAAATTCAGCAATTTGTTTCCGCTTAATTTCCCATTGAGGACGCGGGTACACCAGCAAACAACCATCGGGATGACGTGTCAGAGTCAAGCGTGCCCCCGCCTTGTCTTGCAAGACGTCACGATGCTTTGCCGGAAAATTAATCCGACCTTTGGCATCTAGCGTGAGCGCACTACTTCCTTGGAACACATCTTCTCCACAAAAAGACACAATCTGACACTTTTCTCCACTCTAAGGCAACTTGGATAGTGCGGTCAAGTGGAAAATGCTGTTTTATTCAATAAAGACAATGACTTAGAAGCGAGTTTTACACTAGCTAGGATACAAAATAACTTATAAATCAGTAGATTGCGGGACACTCTGAATGTGTGTTCTTAAATCGGACATTCTTGACACGCCGTGAGTCTTTGACAGACTTTCGATTTCAGCCAGAAATCGACTTTGACATATCAAACATCGAAACGATCAAGCCGTTGTGCAGGCATAACCCGTCCAAACAGAATAGACAGACCACTTCAAAGTCAAAGAAAAGGGGAAGTCAAAAAGGGAAATTGAGGCGCAGTCAAGAGCAAAAGAATGCGAAACAAGTCTGTAGGCCGGATTCTGTAGACAGCAACGCTGTCGGCAATCATTCCTCTCGACGGCACATTGCTGTGCCGCTCTAGCCACCTACCCGCATGCTCGGACGAGCCGCCCTTGACGTTTGCCAGGCAAACGAACACATGCCTATTTGGTGTTGCTCCCAGTAGAGGTTACCGCGTTTCACCCTGCTACGCTGATCTTCGTAAAGACCGACACCATGGTCAAACCATGACGGTGTGCATCCGAAGAGGCACCCTCGCAACAGACTCGTCTCTGTGGCCCTATTCCTCAGCTCTTCTCTGTTAGACAGAGCGTCGCCGGACGGCTGTTAGCCGCTACTGTGCTCTATGGAGTCCGGACCTTCCTCGGAACATCGAAATGTTACGCGATTGCCCGACCTGCCTCGCGGGGCATATTGTAAGCCTAAGCGCACAAACCTGCCGTTTTAACGATCATTCCCTGCAAAGAGAGACAGTTACTGCGACAATGGTGGTTTGTGGGTCAACAATGAGCCACTGAGATTTTCGGTTTTTTTAAGACCGCCACCTTACTTTGAATGACAAAACAGCATGGCCACCATTATTTCTCTGCAAGATATTCACCTTTCATTTGGACATCACCCTTTACTTGATCAGGCAAACCTCATCATCGAAGAAGGTGAGCGAATCGGATTGATTGGTCGAAATGGCGCAGGAAAATCATCCTTACTCAAACTCTTGGACGGTCGCTTACAGCCCGATGGTGGAAAAATTCATGTCACCGATGGTCTCTTTGTGGCAACTGTCGAACAAGAACCAGAGCTGCCCGGTGAGACTGTGTTTGAGAGTCTGGTTCAATTCGCACAACGTGGCATTGCACGTGAATCCTGGGAAATTGAAACCGCTGCCAATCAATGGGCACACCGTTTAGGCTTAGACCCACAAGCTCCTTGCGACACCCTTTCAGGTGGTATGCGCAAACGCGTTGCACTGGCAGGTGCTTTAATTCAAGAACCCGGCTTATTGTTGTTAGACGAGCCGACTAACCACCTTGATCTAGACGGTATTGCTTGGCTCGAAAATATTCTGAAGAACTGGCGCCATAGTGTCATCATCATTACGCACGACCGAGCCTTTCTAGATCAAGTCACCACCCGCATTGTGGAGCTTGATCGTGGGCTCTTACATTCATTTCCCGGCAGTTTTAGCCAATGGCAAACCCACAAGCAAGAATGGCTTCATGCGGAAGCATTAGAAAACCAGCGTTTTGACAAGCTCTTAGCGCAAGAGGAAGTTTGGATCCGCAAAGGGATTGAAGCACGCCGCACCCGAAATGAAGGTCGCGTACGACGTTTAGAACAATTGCGTCGTGAACGCGCACAGCGCCGAGAGCACCAAGGGCAAGTCCGTTTTACGCTGGAGCAAGCCAGAAAATCCGGCAAACTTGTGGCCGAACTCGAAGATGTCAATTTAGCCTTTGATGGTCGCCCTATTATCAAAGACTTCTCAGCCACTATCATCCGGGGTGACAAAATCGGCCTAATCGGGCCCAACGGTGCAGGTAAAACGACGCTCTTGCAACTCATCCTTGGGCAACTCAAACCGGATTCCGGGACAGTGCGCCACGGCACAAACCTTGAGATTGCTTACTTTGATCAGATGCGTGCCGATTTAAATGAAGACGACACCCTCATGGACGCCATCAGCCCTGGTAACCAATGGATCGAAATCGGGCAGCAGAAAAAGCATGTGATCGGCTATCTAGGTGACTTTTTGTTTGAACCTGCCAGGACACAATCTCCGGTACGAACCTTGTCAGGTGGCGAGCGAGCCCGACTATTACTGGCGCGTTTATTTGCACAGCCCGCCAACATCCTCGTTCTGGATGAGCCTACCAACGATTTGGATATTGAAACGCTAGAGCTTTTAGAAAGCTTGCTGCAAGAATTCCCAGCAACTGTGCTACTGGTTAGTCACGATCGAGTCTTTCTTGACAACGTAGTGACTCAAACCATTGCCTACGAAGGCGATGCGCACTGGAAAACCTATGTGGGTGGTTATACCGACTGGCTAGAACAAAAGCCAGCCGCAGAACCTGTCGTTAGTGCAACTGAGTCGCAAGAAGACAAAGCAAGCACCAAAGCATCTAAAAACGAGGCTTCTACAAGTGCCGCACGAGACACCACCCGTCGCCCATCTCGCCTTGCACCCTGGGAAGTCAAAGAGCTCGCCGAACTACCCGAACAAATTCAAGCTCAAGAAGAAAGTCATGCAAAGCTTGTCGAGCAACTTGCTGACCCCAGCCTTTACCAGGGGGATCCACAAGCTTTACCCAAACTTCAAAAAGACATTGAAGAGTCGCAAGCAGCACTGGATGCCTTGTATGCACGCTGGGAGCTTTTAGAGTCTAGGCAGGACGTCGAGTAGGATCAAACAGATTGACAGGGTTAGACAGGGCTTAGCTACAAGCCCATCTAGCTCTATCAATGATATTGCTCCACTAGCCTTCAGAAAACGTCCAGTTCAACGTCGTGCCCGCCGCTAACGGGATCAGACTGTCATCCCCAAAAGGAACCGTCTGCGGCACGGTATAACTTGAACGCGTCAGTGTCACTTTAGTGGTGTTCACCGGCAAACCATAAAACGCTGGGCCTCGCAACGACGCAAAAGCCTCCAGTCGATCTAAGCGTCCGGCTTGCTCAAAGGCTGTTGCGTACAGTTCTAAGGCATGCAACGCACTGTAACAACCAGCACATCCGCAACTGGCTTCTTTCAGATGCTGGGCGTGAGGCGCACTGTCCGTGCCCAAGAAAAATCGCGGACTATCGCTTGTAGCTGCATCTAGGAGCGCTTGACGATGAACTTCACGCTTCAGAACAGGCAAACAAAACCAGTGGGGCTGCAACCCCCCTTGAAATATAGCGTTGCGGTTATATAGCAAATGTTGTGGTGTCAGAGTACCTGCAATAGGACCCGGTGCCTCGCGTACATAATCCACTCCGTTTTTAGTGGTCAGGTGTTCAAACACCACTTTCAGTTCTGGGAACTGCTGACGCAACTTCAACATCACGCGATCAATAAAAACAGCCTCGCGATCGAATACATCCACATCGGGATCTGTCACTTCGCCATGTACCAACAAGGGCATACCCAGTTTTTCCATTGCCTCAAGTGCTGGGGCACAGCGTCCGAACAAATCGGTCACGCCACTGTCTGAGTTGGTCGTTGCACCGGCTGGATACAGCTTAAACGCATACACATGCTCACAGTTCACGGCATCACGAACATCCTGAGCGGTCGTATTATCCGTCAGATACAGTGTCATCAAAGGCGTGAATTCGACCACTGACTTGCCATCCATCTGCAACGCTTGCAGAATCCGATCACGGTAGGCGAGTGCCATGGAGACGGTGGTCACGGGTTGGGCCAAGTTCGGCATCACAATGGCTCTGGAAAACTGACGGGCGGTGTCTTTGACAACCGCTTTTAAACCTTCTCCATCTCGTAAGTGAAGATGCCAATCATCTGGACGAATCATGGTCAACGTTGTCGGGTTCGTCATAAACCAAAGTACTCCTTGAATAAATATCAGTACTCGCAGCACCCACCTAGAGTCTGCGCTTGGCCGAAAGCTTAACCCGCATTCGCACAACACGCTGCGCAATACCTAAGCATCGCGAACAAATCACAACATACGGCATGTTTCAGACTGATTAGACATATCAATAACGCATCATTGTGACTCTTCGCCAGCAACACGTAAGTCGCCAGTTAGTCACTTTTATCTGGTTTGTGCGCCGCAATCCGAATTGTACTGGCATAATTCGATACCCAAATATCTAGTCACACGTGTTTTGAAGCAGCGTTTCACGCACAGATCGACTCTCACTCAAACCTTTTAAGGAAGCAAACAATGGCAACTGAGCCTAAAACCCGCAAACCCAATGCCGCATTCATGAAGCCGTTGACACCCAGCGAAATCTTGGGCGCCGTCATCGGAAAAGATCCTTTACCACGCACTGAAGCCACCAAAAAAATCTGGGAATACATTAAAAAACACGATCTACAAGACCCTTCAAATCGTCGCAACATCAATGCCGACGACAAGCTCAAGCCTTTATTTGAAAAAGATCAGGTCTCCATGTTCGAGCTGACAAAAATCTTGAGCAAACACCTTTCCTGATAAAATAGAGTCCGGCAAAGTGTGTCGGACTCATCTCTCACCACACCGCATCGCTTTCAAAAATTGATGCTACTCAATGCGTCGCGCAGCACAGCCTGCTCCGAGTAGACTAAACTACCTTGTCATTTTGTAACAGATACAAACAACTCGAAGCAATTCATGTTAATTAAGGTCTTTGAGTTTTGTATCTCAGTAAGGAATCCATGATGAGCGACCAATTTGACAACAACAATCCGCGTAGCCCTGAGACATTCAACAATACAGCCTTAGCGGCTGATGCAAACAACAAACTCAAAACGTTTTGCTGGATTGCTTATATTCTGCTTGGCTTAGGTTTTATTACATCGGGACTCTTGGCGTTCGCACCGATTGCTGCCATCATCCTTATCTACATTAAACGCAGTGATGCCGCCGGCACAATTTATGCCGCGCACTTTGATTGGATGTTGAGTACATTCTTCTGGGGTCTTCTCTGGGTTGTGCTAAGTTACATCTTTATTTTTGTATTGATCGGTTGGGTCACATTAGCTGCCGCTTTAATTTGGGTTTTGTATCGTCTGATCCGGGGCATTGTGGCATTGGTCGACAATAGAGCACCTTAAACGCATAGTAGTTAACACAAACCATACACAGGTTGAACCACTCGGAACACTCAGTTTCAGGCTGAATAGCAAGGCAAGCATCGTCAAGCTGCTTGCCTTTTTAGTGAGCGATTACTTTCAAATCTCACGCAGTTCGCCCTAACTCGACCCAATCCGCTCAAAGCTCTTTGTTTTATATCAAGCAAATACACTCCATCGGATAGGGAAAACCCCACAATTTCGTGATCGCATGCTACCTTGAATGACACTGATTGTTCACAGGGTTGTAGTCTATGTCACTCAAAAACAACTGGAACCCACGTTCCCGTCAAGCATTAGAAAATCCCGTCGAAACTTATGACGCCATGCGTGCGCAATGTCCTGTCGCTCACAGCGACCATTTAGGCTACAGCGTCTTTCGTCATCAAGATGTCACAGATATTCTGTTGAATCATACAACCTACAGTAGTCGTGTCTCCCGTCACGTCTCGGTCCCAAACAGTATGGATCCACCCGAGCACACGGCTTATCGTGAAATCATTGATCGTTACTTCACGCCATCCATCATGGCTTCATTTGAGCCCGTTTGTCGCGATATCTCTGAAACGCTTATTGATGCCTTAGCCAAGAAATCTTCAGTCGAAATTATGGAAGATCTGGCTCATCCTTGGGCCTTACAAATGCAGTGTGCCTTTCTAGGGTGGCCTACAGAAATTCAAGCCTGGATCAAAGATTGGATTAATCGTAAAAATGAAGCCGCACTAGCTGCGGATCCTCAACAAAACGCACGTATTGCACAAGAGTTTGAAGACGAAATTCAGAATCTATTGAATCAAATTCGTCAGCAACCGACCCAAGATATACAAAACAACCTCACAGCTCGTTTATTGCAAGAAACCGTCGATGGCCAACCTATTTCGGATAAAGCTGTCATCAGTATTCTCCGAAACTGGACAGTAGGTGAGTTACAAACCATTGCGGCCTGTATTGGGATCATCTTTTATTTTCTCGCAAACCGTCAGGACATCCAGACGGCATTACGTACCGGAGCGATGGATATTGACGCCGCCGTTGACGAGATGCTGCGTATAGAAGCACCACTTCTTGCAGGTAAGCGCACACCTGCAGAAACGGTCACTCTAGGTGGCTATGAAATGAATCCTGGGGATCGCATCACACTATCATGGCAGGCCGCCAATCGAGATCCTGAAGTATTTCCTCAACCCGATGAATTCAAGATCGACCGAGATCCCTCTTTGAACTTACTCTATGGTTTAGGGATTCACGTTTGTCCGGGCGCACCTCTGGCTCGTCTAGAGCTCAGAACGTTTGTACAAGTGTTGCTGGAACGCACGCAAGCGATTGAAGTCTGTTCAGAAATCCGCAGTCAACGCGCCACCTACCCGCAAGGAGGTTATGAACGACTGGGAATTCAGATTCAGTTCAAGTAAGAAACTTCTAAATCTACTCATTAACCACAACAAATCACAAACACCAGGCTCGCATTGCGGGCCTTTTGT